>CALXKE010000041.1 GCA_944388805.1 uncultured Clostridia bacterium
TGAACAATATAATTTGAAAGATAAATTGTTAGAAAAAATAAAATCTTTAGAAAAAAACTAGTGATAAAATAACCATTTATTAGAATAGTTTCTTTTTCTTAAAAGATAAAGTTAATAAATAATGGTAGGTCCTTTTGGGACTTATTTTTTATTTTTACTTGATTTTTTATACTAATTATTATATAGTATCTATCATAGAAAATGAGATAAGCAGAGTGTGTTGCCACCTTACATATTACGCAGTTTAACTGTGGGAAAGCGAGGTGGTGCTATGGAAACTATATTATTACAAATAATATTTCTACTATTCTCTGGATTAGTAGTAGTTACTATCATAGCTATTGCCTTGATTATTGCATTAGTGATAATTTTGAGCAAATAAATAAAATAACCATTCTGCTTGGACGATAGAATGGTTATTTAAACTTTTCATCGGCAACCACTTTGTGGTTCTCATTTTCTATATTTATTATACTCTACAATTATATGTTTTGTCAATTTTTTATTTCAAATTTTTTCATCTAGCCTGATGTCCCTTTCCTATCATATAAACTATCATGCATCTGCTAGTAATTTGATATATTTTTTTCTAGTATTTTCAATTTTTGATTTATAGTCATCATATTCACTTCTGCTAATTTCTTGTCTAGTTAAAAGCATCATTGCTGTATGTAATCTTAGTTCTATTTCATATTCTAATCTTGCTTTCAATAATCTTTTCTTGCTAAAATATTCAAAAAAGTAGATGCCACCTTTTTCAAATGCTTGTTTCAATTCTATAATTTCTTCAAAAACTGTATGACTCATATAATACACCTCTACTAATATTTTAGGTTTATCAAAACAGTTTTTTTATATAGTCATATTCTTCTATATCTTCTACAATCCACTTTTCATCTCATATATGTAACTAGCTTGTCTCCTCTTATTAAATTTCTTTTTGTTTTTAGTAAAATGCCATATATATGAAATACATTTTTTCTTTATTCTGTATCAATTTTTATTAACTATTCATTACTTTATCAAATTCATTACATAAACTAATAATATAATTATATTTTTTCAGTGTTTTTTTCCAATTATCTTTTATATTTTCAATTCCATAGTATATTCCAAGTAATCCACCTGTGCAAGCTGCAACTGTATCTGTATCTTCTCCCAAATTTACAGCTTTAAGTATAGTTACATTATAATCATTTGAATTTAGAAATAGCCATAATGTAGTTTCTAATGTACTTACCACATAACCACTTGATAATATATTTTCTTCATCTACATTTTGTATATTTTCTTTTAAAATCCTGCTATACCTTTCAATAGTCGTACTATTAAACATACTATAATCTAGTTTCTGTATATTATTATATGCTTCACTCTTATCTTTTCCTTTTAGTAATTCTAATACAAAATGCACATATATATAACACCCTAATATACTAACTTCATGTGCATGTGTTATTGAAGACACTTGTTTTACTATATTATAAATTTCTTCTTTAGCTGTAATATGTTTATAATAAATATAATATGCAATAGGTAATATTCTCATAAGTGAACCATTACCATTACTATATTCATTAGTTTCTCCACAACTACTTGCATCATCTAATTTTAATTCATATTTAGCAAGTGCTTGTAATGTAGTTCTTCCAATATCGAATGTTTCATTAGTTGCTGTATATTTTGCATTTCTAAACCAGTCTAAAAAATTACTAGCCATTATATTAGCATCTATTGTTTTTGTACTTATTATAGCATCCATTGTTGCTAATGTCATTGAGGTATCATCTGACCAAGTTCCTGCTGGTAGATTATATGTTCCATACCCTATCATATCTGTGATAGGACATCTTCTTAATTCTTCTCTTGATTTAAATTCTGCTGGTACACCTAGTGCATCTCCAATGGCAAATCCTATTATTCCACTACTTGATTTCATTTTTTCTAGAAAAGTATTATTATATAGCCTAATTGTATTTTCATCTAATTTTCCATTGTAATATTTATCTAATACTTTTTTAAATATTTCTTCATCTGGTTCTACTAAATGAAATAAGGTCATAGATGAACATAATTTTAAATTATCTGGAAAACCCATTATAGATAAAATATCATTTGATTTTAGTTTTAATAATTCATTACATATCTCAATCAGATTATTATGCAAATATTCATTATTCAAATATGCTTCTGCTTCATCTGCATTTTGTATTGAGTAATATTGTGCTGTTCCACTATGACCTAATCCTTTAATTTGTGGAAATATGTACCATATCCAGTGACTTTCTTTTCTTCCATTTTTAATTTCTACCAATGCTGTATTATAATCTCTTTCTTGTGCTTTTACAAATCTATCTAAATCAAAATTTTCCATATTATAAATTCTCCTGTCATAAGTATAAATTAAAATAATTTACTTGCATCAAAACTTTTTATTTTTGTTCTAAAACATTAACATCTGGAGGATAAAACTTTTGTAAATCATTATAATTCAGTTCCCACTCACTTCTTAAAATTTCCAGTTTAAAATTCTTTTTATAATATTTACTAATTAATTCAACAAGTTTTGTTCCATCAATCAATTCTACATTTGTTTCATTTGCAAAAAGAACTGCTTCTTTAGAGAATTTACTTGTTGTTATAAACTTCATGTTATCAGCTTTTACTTCTTGATTGGCTCCAACCAATTTTTGTATCATAGGTCTACCTATACTATGGTTTTGGGAGTAACATTTACATTCTACAATGCTTTTTTCAAAATCTTTATTCAATACAATATCATACCCACCATCATTTGTTTTTGGTGTAACTTCAGCTTTATATCCCATCTTTTTAAATAATTCAGCACAAAAGATTTCAAAGTCTGATGGAGTATCTGTAAATGCATCTACTATTGATTGTACCTCATTAGACTTATTGATTAAATCTTTCTTCTTTTTTATTTCTATATATTTGTCCATTTCCTCTTTATTTTTTTCTATTATATCATCATTATATTTATTTCTTATCTCTTTAACTAAGCCTATCATTTGAACAGGTGATTTTGTTTTTAAAATAAATTCATTAAAATACAATATTGAATAGTAAAAAATAAGAAAATTGTTCTTTCTTACCTTGTTTCTAGACCCATTTTTATTAGAATAAGTCCATTTAGGATAATTTAATTCAAATTTATTTGTAGTAGAATTGTTTTGATGTCTCTTCACTATAAATCCACTCTTTAATTTTATTCCATATTCATTTTCAAAACCTTTTTTATTAATAAAATTAATTATAATCTTTATAATAAAGATTACTAAAACAATTCCAATTATTGTCCCTACAATAGTCATTAAATTCATAAATAATTCTTCTAAATTATAAAACATATTATTACCACCTATTCTTTACATGAATTACTATATGTCCAGTATCATTCTATATTATTCAATTACAAAATGCAATACAATATCTATTTTATTGCATTTTCAATTTTCCTACTTTTCATTGATATTTCAATACTTTGCTTTATTTTTGTATATAGATATTTTAAAAAAATGTATTAAAATGGGCTCCCATATTGCATAAAACGCGTTACAATAATATTAGTAGGAGGTGTTTTAATGAATTTTGTTCAACCAATCAGAGATAAAAATAAGTTAGAAGAAATCAAAAATGAATTGAAAAAAAATGGTACTAGAGATTATATGTTATTCTATACTGGTATAAATACAGGTCTTAGAATATCTGATTTGTTAAAATTAAATTATGATGATATTAGAAATAAAGATGGCAGTATGAAATCCCATATTTCAATAATTGAAAAGAAAACTAAAAAGCCAAAGATGTTTCCAATTACAAATGGTTTATTTGCTGAATTGGACAGATACACAAAAAATATGTATTCTGGAGAATATCTGTTTAAAAGCCAAAAAGGCATCAATAGGCCTATTTCTGCTTCACAAGCATATAGAATTATTGTATCTGCTGGTAATAATATTGGTCTTACTGAAATTGGCACACACACTATGAGAAAAACATTTGGCTATCATCATTATCAACAATATCATGATGTGGCATTGTTACAAGAAATATTTAATCACTCTAGTCCAAGTATTACTTTAAGATATATAGGTATATCACAAGATGAAATTGATAAATCTTATTATAATTTTAGTTTATAATAAATATGGTGTAGAAGTTTTAATATTTCTACACCTTTAAATTCTACAAAATATATACACATTTTAAATTCTCCTCATCATAAAACTTTCTTTTTCTAATTATCATTTAATTTCGTCATATTCTTTCTTTAATTCTAATATGTTTATATCTCTCTTGGTTAATCCTGCCAATTCTAATCCTTCTGTTGTATAAAAATTTAATGAAAGTTCATTTTCCTTTTTTATGTATTCATAAACTTGTAAAAATAAGTCAATTCCTATTTGTTCTTTCATTAAACTACTAACACCCTTTAAAATTCTTTTATTTTCTTTTAATTCTCCTTCACAATACTCCCAACTATCATAATCAAAAATATTATCAAAATATATTTTCCCATCACTTGATACCAAATATGCTGTTCCCTGCATATCAGAAGAATCATAACTTCCTCTATCTAGTGCCTCTTGAAAGTTATCTCTCCAAGTAATTAAATTATCTAAAACAAAAGGAAATCTTTTATTATCTAAAACATAACCTTTAGAAAATGGAGTATCAGAAATTGAAATTAACAAATCACCTTTTTTAAATGGTGTAGGAATATTTAAACATATCATATTCATATCTAAATATCCACTTTCTATATCATATATATTTACTAATTTTAAATGCCTATCTTCATCAAGTAAATATTCTACTCTAATTTCATATTTGTTTTTATTGTTTGATATTGTCCTTTTTCTAATTGCAAAACTTAAAATTTCTTTTTCTTCATCTTCTTTTATATCTTGTTTTATTAAATCTTTTACTTCTTTTAAAGTTTTATAAACATCTCTATACTCATATTTTCCTTCAATAATTCCATTATCATATATATTTTTACAATAATAATTATATGTATAAATTACATCTTGTTCATCTGTTTTTAGTATCTTTACTAAATTTTCTATTCTTTCGATTTCTCCTCGTATCATATCTTTCACAGTATCATAATTTTGAGGTCTATATTTTTTAATCATTTTCATATCAGGATAATCTGCTATTAATTCTTTATATGCACATATTTTTTCTTCAATAGACATTCTTTTATTTCTGTAAATTAACACAGCTAATTCTAATATATTAAATTGATGCTTTATTTTTCTACAATATTCTTGTATTGCTTTTGAGTTTATTAATTTGTATGTATCCATATTTTATTCCTTTTCTAATTGATAAATTTTCTATATTTAAAATCATATTTTAATTTAACATTTCCTATCTTGCTATTTTTATCATAAACATCTAAATTATATGTATCCTCTTTTGTTTTTTCTAAGTTCACAATGATGGTTTTATCTATATATTTATTTATATTATCTATAAATTCAATATCTTGCTTTGTTACATATTTGGTTTGATATGTTTCTACATTATATTTCTTTTTAATATCAATGTCATAAACTATAATAATAGGTATGTTTAACTTTTTGCTAATTTTGTTCATATCTTTAAATATTTTTACTACATTTTTTCTATACTTTCCTCTATCTATATGCCCTGCATTTAGTGGAAATACATCTAATATTGCTAATGCTTCTACAGTTTCTCTGTCTGCATATCTGTTTGCAAAATCTGAAACAAGTTTAGTAATGTTCCTTAAATTGTATAAATTCATATTTTGTTCAATAATAGTAGGCAATCTTTTTGTTACTTCTATTAGATTTATTGTTGCTTGTCCTATTTGTTGTAATTCTTCATCTGTATATTTATTTTTTAATATCCATTTCTTATAATCAACATTACTTTGATTTACTAATAATCTTTTTATTAGATATTCTTTTTTATGGCTAACTACTTCTAATACTTCACAATTTTGTTTTAAACATACATTATTTGCAATATCTCCTGATAGTATATCTACAAAATTTATTCCTGTTAATAATACAACTTCTGATTTTCTTAGATTTATTATTTTATCCAGTTTATCAAATCCAGTTTTCATTTTTGTTACTCCTCTCCAAGCATGCTTTTTGAAATGCTTCTGGATAATGAACTTTATAATAAGCTATTCTAAAAGCATTTATTGTATATATTACCGAATGAGCCTTTGGAAACATATATCCTATTTTCTCACAAGATTTTATATACCATTCTGGTATATTATGTTCCTCCATAATCTTTTTGTATTTTTTCCAATTTGGCTCTTTATTCGCTCTTACTTTGCCTTTTCGTACTGTTTCCATTACCTCAAAAGCTATTTTAGGGTCAATTCCAGCCTTTATTAAATCATTCATTATATCATCTCTAGAACCAATTACTTCTCTTAATGTTGCAATTCCATTTTTTATTAAATCTTGTGCATTATTTTTCCATATATTTGTTCCAAAAAATATTGAATTTATTTTAATTAGTTCGTCAAATGTTGTAGGGTTAGTCTCTAAAATTATATCTCTAACAAACTTTGTTCCAAAATTATGAATATCAAACATATCAGTTGAGCACATCATTTTCATTGTTTCTTTGTCTTTCAAATTGATTGTAGTTGGATTTATTACAGTTAGTTCTTGTAATTTATGTAATATATGTAGAATATCTTGCTCTAATATCTTTATTTTTAAAAATTTTTTATTATTTGAATATGAGCTTAAAGGCTTTAGTATTATTTCATCATCTACTACTTTTTCATATTCTTGCAATTTCGTTAGATATTCTCCTGCAAAATTTAACTCTATATCTGGTTTTCTATCTCTATAAAAACCTGCAAATACTTCAAAAGGAATGTTATATTTTAATGGGTCTACTTCAGTTATACCTAAACAATAAGCAACCAGTGAAGCTCCAATTGATCCTCTATAACTGGCAATATATCCATTTTCATTTGATTTTTTTACTAATTTTTGAGCTATTATATATAATATAGTAAAGTTATTTTCTATTATCGATTTTAGTTCTTTGTTTATTCTATCTTCTACTTCTTCTGGTAATGTATTACCATATATTTTATTAGCACCGTTATAAACTAATTCTTTAATTTTTATTTCATAATTTTCAAGCATTTTGGTTTTTTCTACTTCATAGACTTTTGTTGCATTCATTAAATCCCTTTTTGTATAAACATGTAGTTCAACTCTCTCCATTTTTAGCACTCCTTAAATTACCATATTCTAATAAATTTTTTAATTTAACAGTTTCACATCTACCATACATATTTTCAGCAATATTTATTTCTAAAATATTTTTTTCACTATTTGGATAGTAATATTTATCTCTATTCCTCAATTATTATATTTTAATTGAAAATAACAAAAAAGTGGTATGGTCATGTATTGTAGTTATCTGTATATCATAACTTATTTACTTCTCATACTTTCATTATATCATGATAACTTCTTTCTGTCTGTTAATACAAAAGTTCACTAAGTTTTTAATTTAGTGAACTTAACCATACATTATTACTTTATACCATAAATATAATATATTCCTATACTATTTCCATATTTATTAGTTCCTGCATCTGCAGCACTTAAATACACTCCGTTTATATTGAAATCACTTGAAATTTTTTCTTTATTATTAATACTATCTGAAATCTTTTTTCTGGCTTTTTCTATTGTTGTAGTTAATTCGTTTTGTCCTAAATTGTTTAAAGACTCATGCAACCAGTTGTATGCATAATCTGAATTTGATAATATATTTGTACCATAATCTGCTTCATATTCATGTAATACCGCTATTCTAAAAATATTTCCATCAAGATTTACACCAAAAATAAACGGTGGCACATAATATGGATTTAATTTTACCCCTGCTGAATTGCAAAAAGCATATGATTTAACATCATTTCCAAAATTGTCTTTGGCATCTTGTACTGTTGTCTCGAACTCACTTTTGAACGCTTCTCTATTTGCAATTTCTTCATCCATTTTTATTTGCTTTAATTCATTTGTTAAATCATGTATATTTATTTTAAACTCTTGTTTTTCTTCATCTATTACATCTAAAACTTTATTTGCATTTTCTATCTCTTTTATATTTTCTGTATTTTGATTAGCACTACTAATTGCACTTATTTCATTATTTGAATTATTATAAATTAATATTCCTATACTGATTATAAATATAATTGCTATTATAGCAATTATAAAATATGTAAATTTAATTCTTATAGGTTCTGACTTATCATTTATTTTTGTACCACATTTGCTACAAAATATTTCTTCCTCTTTTATCTCATTTCCACATTTTTTACAAATCATGAATAATTCCCCTTTTTCTATATTTTTACTTTCGTTTCTTTTTGTTTATTTATAACTTTAATCTTATGTTTTAACTACTTTAATCTTGTTCTATTTACTTTTATTAATTTTTTTACTCTCATTCACCTTCATCTGTTAAAGGTGTTCCCCAACCATTAGATTTTTCAATCACACTACCTGAATAATAATATCCCATTTTACTATCATCATTTACATCTTTTATCCAAACCATTATACCTGCAAAATCCACTCTTTCACTTGCAGAACTTTTGACATAGTTTACTACAACCCAATATCTTCCATAATTATCTTTTTGTGTTATTTCTATTTGGCTCCACTTAAAATTAGGATAATTATAATTCAAGTAACTTAATGCACAATTTACTACCTTCTTTGTAACACTATTCATACCATTTGTACTTGTAAATGTTGTATTCATTTGCACATCATTCAAATCCAATTTGTTATTTATGGTATTATCTGTTGATATATTGGTTGAACTTGTTTCTCTTGAAGTGGTTTGTGATGTTACTGATATTTTATTTGAACTATTATTATAAATCATTATTCCTGTTACAATTATAATAAATATTACTATTATTAGTAGTATTATCTGATATATCGTCAATTCAAAATGTTTTCTATTATCACTGTTATTTATTTTATTTCCACATTTACTACAAAATTGCTCTCCTGCATGTATCTCATTTCCACATTTTTTACATTCCATTTTATTTTCTCCTTTGTCACCTTTTATTATTTTCCTATTATGTATGGTAATTCTTCTGTTCCATTTCCTTCCATTATCACAACGTCGGATTTAATATCAAATACTGCTCTTATGCTTAAACTTTCTATAGTACCACCTGCTTCTAAAAGGTTTTTACCTATCGAACATATCATAGTCTCAGATACTGTTCCATCTGACCATATTTTTCTAATACCAAATGACAACGAATTATTACGATTTTCATAATAATAAGCTACTCTTGATGCTAGCCAATAGGTTCCACCTGTACTAGTAATTCCTAATTTATTCATTTGTTCCACATCTTTTTGGTAATTTTCATCTACATCTTTAAAATTTCCTATTTCAGATACCCATTCAAATCTTTCCTCTGAAAATTTACGATAACCTACATTATCTTTTGAACTAGTTGGATTTCCACCAACACTTCTTGCTTTATTTGATAAACTTGTATTCATATATTCTTGTGCTCCCATGTTAAGTTCATCTATTGCATTATTATAAGATGATATTCTTCCTTCTGTTGTTGTACCCCCAAGTGAGATTGAGTCAACTGAACCACTTGATATTATTTGCAAACCATACTGGGAAGTGTTGTCATATAAAACTCTACAAAGTATGTTTTTTCCATTTTTATCTATATAATTAACAAAATCTCCTTCTTTTAATATTTCTTTTGCCGTATTTTCTAATTTTGTTTCTTCTTGTTGTGTATTAGTAGTATTAGTGATTTCTTCTTGTTGCTCTATATCAATAGTCTTAGTTGCTTTTTTATTATTTTCATATTTTTTATTGTTCAATAACATAATTACTAAAATTACAAGGATAAATAAGATAATTATGGTGCAAACTACATATGTGAATTTTATTTTTATTGGTTCGTTATTTTTAACTCTCAAACCACAAAAACCACAATATTCTTCTCCCTTTTTAATTTCATTTCCACATTTTTTACAAGTCATAAATAATTCCCCTTTTCTTTTGTTTTTTATCTCTAAAATAATATTTTATTTGTATTCAATATATCATTTCTTCATAAACAATACAAGTATTTCTCATAATAAATATGAATATTTTTGCTAGTTTGTATGAGAAATATTAATATAATGTTTTTATGAATTTGGAGGAAAGATATGAATGATAGCAATGTAATAAATAAATTAGAAAATCTTAGGAAGTTGAGAGAAAGTAGGAACATTACACAAGTTAAACTAAGTACAGATTTAGGAATAAGCCAAGAGCTTATTTCAAGATATGAAGTAGGATCTTCTTTTCCTCAACCTCAAATGCTAATTAAGCTTGCTAACTATTTTAATTGTTCTGTTGACTATTTACTTGGAATAACTGATATTCCTACACCAATAAAATATCTTGTTTCTGATAGAGAAGATGTCAAATTTTCTGAATTATATAGTAAATACAATCTGTTATCTGATAAAGATAAAAAATACTTTGATTTATTCTTATCTTTTTTAGTAGATAATAGTAATAAAGAAAAAAAGTAAATGGAGAATATTTATATCTCCATTTTTTACTTTTTCATTTCTACTAATTAATTATGCAATTGTCTATTTCTCTCATAATAGTGCAAATTTTCTATTTTTGGTTTCTTATGTTAAAATTCAAAAAATGTAAAAAGGCCTTAATTTCATCATTATAATTAAATAGGAACGAATTACAAAATACACTTCTAAAAATATTTTATGAGTAAGTTTTAATCTCACTTTTGGTCTTTTTCTATATTTTTATTTAAAACACAATGATAGTTTTTACAACTCTCATAATAACCTTCATTTGGATATTGTTTTATTGCTTCATCTATTAATTGTGTACTCATTGCAAATCCATATATAAAACTTTGTTCTATCATATCATCTAAAATTCTATCTTCACAATATTGCCATTGTTCCAATAGTTGCTTTTGTTCTTCTGTAAATGTTTTTCTCATTTCTTCATTAATATCATTTTTTATTTTTAATGCTAATTTATATATTTTGCTAGGTTGATATATTTCTTGCACAAATTCGTTAAATACTTTTAATAGCAAAGGTGTTTCTTTTATTCTTTCTTTTGTGTGAGTTTCAAATTCTTCATCAAATCCTGCTAGATAATCTTGAAAATTACTTTTTGCTTTTTCTAATTCTTCTTTTTTATTTCTTTCTTCCATTTTACATGCTCCTTCTATTTTAATTTGTTGCTTACAAAATTCAATGACACCCTCATCATGTTTTATTTAAAATATCTTTTTGTTGTTCCTCATAATCTAAAAATTCTAAATATTTTTTACTACATTTGGTACAAAAATAATCATATTCTTTAAACAGCATTTTAGAATTACAAATAGGACATATTATTTCAAATTCATCTACACCTACTATTATTCCTAATCTTCTTCCATCCTTCCACAATATATGCAAAGTCCCTACATCATCAATATATTCTATAATTCCCGTTGTTAATGGTTGGATAGGGGCAATATAATCATACATTTTTATTAATCTTACTTTTTGTCCTGTTTTATAGTATTTTTTTATATTTTCTAAATTTATATTAGTTTGTATTTTTTGATTTTTAATACTTAATATTAAATCTTCTAGTTCTTCTGATTTTATTATTTTCTTTATTTTGTTTGGGAATATTGCTACTTTAAAATTATCTTTTTGTTTTTGTATTTCTAATATTTTATAAATTTTATCTTCTGAATAAAAAGTTACTATCATTTTGCTTTTTAATGTTTTTAGTTTTATATCTTCGTATTTGTTTATTATTTCTAATATATTCATTTATTTATTCTCCTATTTTAGTTTAGCTTTTTTCTGTCAGTGTTGTTATATGATTATTTTCGGATCCTGTTTCTATTTTCTATGGTTGAAAATAAGCAAAAAATTGTGATAATTATGAGCAAAAATATGGTCCAAATATTAGTAAAATTTTTAATACTCCCTTATTAGTCCACCATTTACTTCTCTTATTTTTATTAAACCTGACTCTGGAAACTGAGTAATTGTATGTGATAATACTAGATTTTCTGTTAAATTTTCTTTTGCTTCTTTCATATACAATTCATCATTGGTAACATACAATAAATCATATACCATTTCAAAATCTTTGTTAGTTGTTTTTATTACATGGTATACTAAACAATCTTGATTTTCTTTCTCAAAATCATTTACCAGTTTCTGTTCTTCTTCTGATAACCAGTATAGAAAGCCATATGGTGCTTCTGACCTATTTATTCTATTTTTTCTTTTGAAATCATTAATCACATTTACGTGCACATGTAGTAATCTTAACATTTCTAATCCTTTATCTTTTACCACCAAAAAAAATCATCTCCTATTTTATAAAATTCTTTCTAATTATTCTTTTGTTATTACAATTAAAACTATTCAAATCAGATTTTAAGACATTTTTGATATCTGAATAACAATTATATGTCTTAACTACTAAATTCTGATTCTGATAGAATTCTGTCAGAAATAAACATATATTTTTTGTTTTAAAATCGCATAATTCCTTTAGTCTAGAGCTTTTTAGCCTTTATATATTATTTTACCGGGTCTCAATAAAAAAGCCCAGTATTTTAGTAATAAATTTTAAAATTTGTAAATAATTTTATAATTTTACAATATATAAAGACACTCTGATAACTATTTTTCAAGTTCAAAGAGTGTCTTTTGACTTTGTATAAGGTATTTCAATAATATTTTACTAGTCCTACTAAAAAATTTTTTAAAAATCTTATTCTATTATAAGGTATTATTCTTTTCAGATACTAGTAAAATTTTTTTTATTAGTCTAAATTGTTTTTTCGTCTAAAAATCCATGTTAGGTTCTACCCTAATACTAATAATATTTTACTGAGCTCATTTTATAAAATAAATTTTCTAAATTTTGCGAAATTTTTCCGAACAAAACTTGTGTATATTGATATTACTGAATTTTAGAATTTGATTTTTTAGAAAATATTTTTTTTTAATATTTTTTTATTTGTGAAATTTTTTGCGAACAAAAAAGTACATTTTATAGATATTTTATAAAACTATAAAAACATAATAGCATTAATCCAAAAACCTTGAATTAATGCTATTTTGATACTGTTTATCCCTATTTGAGTTCTTTATAGTTCTTTACAAATTGGGTAAAAAAATGGTCGAGGTGACAGGGATCGAACCTGCGACCTCATGGTCCCAAACCACGCGCGCTACCAACTGCGCTACACCTCGATTTATTTCATGCTTATATATAATAGCACATTTTTTTTTAGTTTGCAAGACTTTTTTAAAAATTTTTACCGCATATCCTCAAAATTTTTCTTCATTTAAACCTTTATAAAGAAACATAATCTTGTTGTATACGCAAAAGAAAATCCCAATTATCTAGGATTTTCTTTTTCATATCTATTTTTATTGTATTAACGGAAACCTCCTCCGGCCTCCGCCTCCACCGAAGGAACCTCCTCCTCCGCCACCTGATGAAAATCCACCTCCACCAGATGAATAATTTCTTGCTCTAGACTCGGCACTTCTTGCAGTAGAAATACCATGTGCTGCATAACTATTAATAATAATGATATTATCATAAGATGTAAACTTAGATTGCTCAATAATTTCTGGATATACATCTTTAAACTCTTTTGCAACTTGTTTTGCGATTCCCATCATTTGTGCATATATCAAATATTCTTCAAATAATGTTACTTCAATGGCTTCTCTATCTTTTATTAGTGTATATTCTTTCAAAAATTTCTTTAAACCTGCTAGTTGTATTGCTTCTTCTTTTAATGCTGGTGTTGCCACATCAATTTTATTTTTAAAGATTTTAAATATTTTCTTTTCTTCTACAGTAATTAATCCCTCTTCTATTAATTTTTTCTTTTGCTCATTCAAAATTTTATCAAACCATTTTAACACTCTTGAATAACTTTTATTACACCATTTTTCAAATTCTTTATTCTCCAATATTCCATCCTGACTTGCTGTATATAGCATATCAAATAATTTTCTTTCTGTTTCGTTTGAAATGGAAACACTTGGATTGGTTTCATTTAAATAGATGATCACATTTTCTTTTTTGAATATTCCTTCTCTTTCTTTTTGTTCTATTCGAATCACTGAGTCTTTAATCCATTTTAAAATAATAGCTCCCAATAAATCTGTTTTGTTTTTTAATAATCCATAGTTATATCCAATATAATATGCCCTAAAAATGTCTTTATTACATGGTATATCACGATAATATGGTAAGTCTGGTGGCATCTTTTTACCTTCTTTTCCAAAATGTAATCTAGAGGCATTGATAGCCGATATTGCCGCTCCAAATATAATAATAATAACAATTGCTGGTATAAAATTAAGCAAAAATATAATAGCATGTATAATTTTTGATAGTATACTTTCAGGCTTTTCATTGTATTTTGTAGAACCCTTTTCAGCCATTTCGTAATAATAGTCAAAATCGTGATTTAAGGAATTTGAAGTGTTAAATGTATTACTTGGAAATTTAACCAACATTGTCATATATTCATTTGTTGATAATCTTCCATCTGATTGCATTTCTATATATCCATCATATACATATGCTGTTCCACCATAATTACCATATCCCCAGACGTCCACAGAATCTGGTATATCGAAGTCTGTATGTACTTTGATGTAGGCACTTCCTATTGAATCTGAAAAATCGTATGGTATAAATGTCCAGTATAACATTTGAGAATCCTGTAATTCTGCTATAAAATTACTAATTGTATAGGTTACTTCGTATACATGTGAACCATAGGAACTAATTCCCCAACATAATTCTACTCCATTGGTAATTTTATGAATTCCACATTTATAGGCTTTTTCGGATAAAGTCCCTGATGTATTCCATAAAGATAATGTTTGATAGGTTCTTCCATTTTCTTTTACTGTTAAATTTTCTATTTCTGATTTTCCTAAATTATAGTATGGATGATAGACTTCTGTTCCGCTATTGGTCGTACAAGTCCATGTTTCATTGATTGTAGCATTTCCATTATTATCCACATAAATGTCCATTGCAATTTTACTGATTGAATTTGCTTTGACATTTTCAGAAATACTAAAAATCAACAAACAAAATATAAATATCAAAGATATTTTTACTATTTTTTTCATATTTCTCCCCCTTTATTTTACTTAAATTATTTCACAATTATTCGTTTTTTACAATAATTATTATGAAAATAAGTAAAAAAGTCTTGTAAAATTTACAATAAACCGTTATAATATTAGGTATGCACCAGTAGCTTAGTTGGATAGAGTGTTCGGCTACGAACCGGAAGGTCGGGGGTTCGAATCCCTCCTGGTGCACCATTTTAAGCTTATTTATCAGTATTTCTGTATATTTGATAATATCTGAAATGTTGATAAATAAGTA
>CALXKE010000042.1 GCA_944388805.1 uncultured Clostridia bacterium
CCGGAACGGGCTCGAACCGTCGACCTCTAGCGTGACAGGCTAGCGTTCTAACCAACTGAACTACCGGGCCGTAAAAAACATGGTGGTCGCTACAGGGCTCGAACCTGTGACCCCCTGCTTGTAAGGCAGATGCTCTCCCAGCTGAGCTAAGCGACCATGTCCTTTCGACGAAATCTAGTATACAAAATTTTTGATAAGTTGTCAATAGATTTTTATAAAAAATCTAAAAAAAATCAAAAAAAATCTAAACTAATTTCTGTAAAATCTGAAAAATACTGAAAAAGAACGATTTCAAAAATTAGAAATAAAAAAATATAAACAGTAACACAAATTCATAAAAAACATATTATATATCATACAGAAGAAAGAAAAAAAGAAACATAGTTCTTTTAACGGAAGGAGGTCTAGACTATGCCAGAGAACAGAGGATGCGGAGGATTCGGATTTGGTGATGATTGTTGCTGGATTATAATCCTTATCTTATTAATATGCTGTTGTTGTGGAGGTAACAGAGGAGGATGTTGCTAATCCTTTAGAGTTACCCATAGAAAAAGGAGAAGTGATTTACGCTTCTCTTTTACTATTTTTTGTCCAATTGGGAACGATTTAAGGGATTTTGGGGACGGACTCATTTTTCCCTTTTTACAAAATTTAAAAATATAGAATATAAAATCATTACACAATTTTGTATAAGCAAAATCGTTTCATTCTTTTATATTCTATATTTTTCTTATTTAATCTTCTAAAAGGGAAAAATGAGTCCGTCCCCAAAATCCCTTTTTATTTCTCATCATATTTCATATTATCACCATAACGTTTTACTTTTTGTGTTGTTGTTTTTTCAAATTCTTTATCTCTAATAATAAATCCTTTAATATGCTTGTAGTTTGGCAATTTACTATTAACACTAAATACGACATCAGAAATGATTTTCTTAATTTCTTCTTTTGTAGGAACACTACCTTTTAAATATTCTGAAATAGCTTCTAAATTTGGATATATTTGTGCTTTTACATAGGTTTCATCATCATCATCTTCTTGAATTCCTTGCACTAAAGCTTCAGAAATCAAAGGATTATCATTTAGGTAATATTCTACTTCTTCAGGATAAATATTTTTACCATTTTTTGTTACAATGACACTTTTACATCTACCAGTAATATACAAATATCCATTTTCATCAATTTTTCCTAAATCACCTGTATGGAACCAACCATCTTTCATTACATTGGCGGTTGCTTCTGGATTATTATAGTAACCTAACATGACATTAGGACCTTTGACAATAATTTCACCAATGCCTTCATTATTAGGTGAATCAATCTTATATTCTACATTTGGAATAGGAAGTCCAGCAGCATCATCTTTTTGGAAGAAGTCTGTATTTCCAGCGACCAAAGGAGAACATTCAGTTAAGCCATATCCTTGTAATGTATTTAATTTTAATTTCCTAAAATCAGAAACAATAGCTGGGTTAGCAGAAGCGGCGCCAACAATAAATACACGTAATCTTCCACCAAGTGTATTTTTGACTTTATTTTTAACAATTTTCTTTATAAAGAAAGGAAGGGTATCAAATGGATTTTCATCTTGATTTTCTTTTCTATATTTTTCTGGTAATGTTTTATTCATATTTCTAACAATGGTTTTATGTATTTTTTCTAAAAGTAAAGGAACACATAAAATAACAGAAGGGTGAAACTCAGCCATGTTTTTGGCAATATATCGTAAACCTTCACAATGTGCAATACTAGCACCACTATAAATTGGGAGTAAAAAGCCTAAAGTACATTCATAGGTATGATGTAAAGGAAGGACTGAAAAAAATAGGTCACTTCTTTTTACTTTTACGATTCCATAAGTGGAAAGAATGTTAGAGCAGATATTTCTTTGTGATAAACAAACTCCTTTTGCATTTCCAGTTGTACCAGAAGTAAATAACAAGATACGCATTTCATCAGGGGCAATTTGAATATCATCAAAATCATGAAATCCATTTAAATAACTATCTTTTCCGATGACTTTAAGATTATCAAAATATAAGATGTCGTTTGATTTAGCATCTATTTTGTCAAAAGAAACGAATACAGTTTCTTGATTATCTAATTTATTCATATTATCTTTTATAGAACGTAAATTTTTTAAATCTCCTAAAATACAAACAGCTTCTGAAACATTCATAAAATTAATCACATCATTACAATGTAATTCTTTATCAATGGGAACAACAATACCTACAATAGAGGCGGCCATATAAGATACACACCATTTATAGCTATTTTTTCCAATAACGGCAATTCGCTTATTCAAAAAACCTCGTTTGATTAAGTCTGTTCCTAAATAGACAACATCATTTTTGAATTCTTCATATGTGATAGAAATAATATTTCCATTTTCATCTTTTTCTTTAAAAGCAGTTCTAGATTTAAAGTTTTCGCTAGATCTGTATAACATATCTTTGAAATTTGTAACTTCAGGTGTTTTATGATATTTCAATTTTAATTGTTCAGAAATTGGTAAATTTGTTTTCATTTTATAAATCCTCCTTATTTTGATAATATATGTCGTTTATTTTCATAGTTATTATATGAATGAATCATCTCAAATAAATACTAGTTATATCGATAAAAAGTATAATTTGTATCTTGCTTGATTGTTACATTACCATCAAATATAGTGTTATCTTCAGAAGAAAGTGGAATATCAATTGATACAGTTGTCTTAAAATCTTGATCTAAATTATTGGTAATACAAATATCAAATGAAAGAGTACAACGAATATCTTCCAAGTTGATATTACATTTATGCAGTAAAGAACCATCATATGTAATTGGTGATGCAACATCTGTTATGGTATAATCAGACTTTATATTAGAATTGACATAGCTAAATGTTAAAGGATTTGCTAAATTATTATATAAAGTTGGAGTATTTAAATCTGCTTCATCACTAGAAGAAACTGTGAATTCAAAAAAATCGGTGATTAAGTTTTCTTCTGCTATATCACTTTGGGAAAAATTATAGATACTTTTAAAATATAAATTTGGTTCTCCTAACTTTGGCATATTTGAAAATTGTATATTTTCGATCCATACTTTTTTCAAAGTGTTTTCTAAGGTATCTTCATCAGATGTATGTTTCATAAATAAAGCAATATCTGTATATTGATATAAATTTTGTATGGTAAAGTTGTTTGCTGTATTCGTTTTGTATGCTGCATCAGCACTACTAAATAGAGTAATAGAATCTACTGTAAAAATTGTAGATGGATTTTTATTAGCAAAACTTAAAATATCATTTTCAAAACTTTCTTTTAATAGATATTTTTG
The DNA here is from genome assembly GCA_944388805.1 of uncultured Clostridia bacterium. Classification (GTDB taxonomy): domain Bacteria; phylum Bacillota; class Clostridia; order TANB77; family CAG-508; genus CAG-269. Next base: position 3,330 of record CALXKE010000042.1, read on the forward strand.
AAAAACGAAATATGCAAGAAAAATCACAATGCAAATTAAAAGCAATGCAATGATAGTTAAAATAATCCTTGTTTTTTTCATAGTTTAAGGATTCCTTTCTTAAGGCATAAATCTGGTTGAAGAAGATCTAAAAGTATTCATTAAAAATAAAAAACACATGTTTTTATATAGCTACAATTTAAATAAAATTTGACACAGATAAAATGGTAAATCTTTTTCAACGCGCTTTCTTAGTAAACACCTATATCATAGTATAAAAATGCAAGAAAATCAATAGGAAAAACCTATAGAAATTTTCCAGAATTTTAAATTGACAAAAATAGACACAAAGGGTAAAATGATGATAGGAGATTATGTGAAAATAAGAGAAAAGAAAAGGAAAAAAGTGAAAAATAACAACTGAAAATAATAGTAATACCAAATGCGTTACTGAAAAAAATAGGTAAATCGCGAATATCAGTATATGCAATATTTGTACAATAAATTATAAAAAATTCTTGCTATTTTTCTAAAGTTATTGTATGATATATAGGTATAATAAAAATATAGGGAGTATTTTGCCAAAAATAAAGAAGAAAGGGGCAACAAATAGATGAAAAAAGCAATAATAATTGTTACAATATTCATAATCATTTTTGGAATATTTGTTTGTACAAATACAGTTTGTGCAGCTGAACAAGCGATTGATGAAGAAACAGAAAGTAGATTAGTTGAAATAAAAGAAAATGCAGCCAATTCTTTAGAAGATTATCAAGAAAAATATGGTTCAGATATATATGGTACAGTTGCTTATATATTAAATATTATTAGAATTTATAGTATACCATTTTGTTTCTTAGGAATTGCTATAGGAGCTATTCATAAGTATGTAGTAGGTGTTAGAAAACTAGATACTTTAGAAAAAGGTTTAGGATTAATCGTAACTTTTGTAACATTATTAATTATATGCCAAATATTACCACTAGCATTTGCAGTGTTTGTAAAATTTGGAAGGGGGTAACAAATGAAAGTTTTATTTGCTGTAAGTAATGAAGAAATTTCACAAGCCATTATAAAAAAATATCAAAAAGAATATAAAGAAATTATTTCACATAAAAATGTATATTACTTTAATGCAATATTAAAAGAGATACAAAAAGATAAAACATATGATAGAATTGTTATAAGTGAAGATTTAGAAGCTTTTTCACATACACAATATGATCAAATTGATAAATTTATATTTGAAAAATTAGATAGCATTAGTGATGAGGCATCTAATGTGAGAGGGAATGACATACCTATTATTTTAATTTGTTTAGACAGAAGAACAAAGTCAGAACAAATGTTGGTAAAATTGTTTGGGATTGGAATCTATAATGCGATACTTGGAAATGATAGAAGTGTTGATGAAGTTTGTCGATTGATTCATAGACCAAGATTAAAAAAAGAAGCAAAAGCATATTATAAAATTGATTCTGAAGAAGTAACTTATCAATCTGAAAATGAAAATGATGTTAGCGAAATGGAAATCCAAAACATTTTAGCACATTATAAAAGTTTAGGAAAAGATGAGGATAGATATATCGATAGTTTTAATAATATTGCTGCACAATATAATGATACACAATTAAGAATTATCACGAAGTTTTTACCATTAAATGTAAGGGCAGTATTAGAGGAAAAATCTCCGAAATACCAAAAAATTATGTCATTTAATAGTAAAGTATCTAATAATTTAAGACAAGATAAGAAGAAAGAACAATCGGGAACAAGTGAAAAATTGTTAAAACCAAAAGATAAGGAAATTACCATGACAAAACCAGTCGTTATACCTTCTTCTGTTAATACGACAGGTGCAAGAAAAATGTCTAAACCGAAAAAGACGCCACAAGGGCAACAAACATTACATCAAGGACCACAACAACAATCCGTTTATCAAGTAGCACAACAACAAGTGGCACACCAAGTAGCACAACAGCCAGTAAAACCAGTAACCACTGTAAACCCAACAGAGCCAACGGCCACAGAGTTAAATACAGTAGAATCAAAGAAGGAAGAGTTGCCAGCAACACCTTCAATTTCAACAATAACACAAGAGCCACAACAACCAGTAAAAAGGGGAAGAGGAAGACCAAGAAAAAATCCGGTTCCAGTAGAAACAATTCAAGAAGAAAAACCAGTAAAAAGAGGAAGAGGAAGACCAAGAAAAAATCCACTTCCAACGGAAGAAAAAACGGATTTACCTAGAGTTGAACAAACAGAAGAGAGCACAGTTTTACCAGGATTTGATAATTTTGAAACAGAAGAAAATAATATGGTCTTACCAGGATTTGAAGAAAATAATCATGATACCATTTTACCAGGATTTGAGGAAAATGATAATATGGTTTTACCAGGAACTGAAGATAATGATACAAATACAGTTTTACCAGGATTTGAAGACGAAGAAGATAATAATGATACTATATTACCGGGATTTAATAGTAATCAAAATCAGAATGAAGAAGATGATATGGTCTTACCAGGATTTGAAGAAGTAGGTTCTATTTCAGAATCACAAAATAATTCTACAGAAAGACCAACAGATAGTTATTTTCAAAATACAAATCAAGGTTCATATAATAATCAATATGAACAAAGTTATAATAATCATACATATGATGAGTATGTCCCTTCAAATTCAAGAGACATGACAAGAACAAACAATAATTATGTACAAACAATTGATATTTCATCACTTTTAACATCTGATAAGAAGATTGTGACATTTGTTGGAACAAGTAAAAATGGAACATCATTTATTGTAAATAATGTGGCAGAATTATTATCATCAATGGGGATTAATGTAGCTATATTAGATACAACAGCTAATAGAAATTCATACTATATATATACAAAAAATGAAGAAGCATTAAGAAATATTGCTGCAAATAGTATTGAACAATTATCAGAAGGAATTGCTAATGGAATACAGGTAAACAAAAATTTAACAGTATTTACATCTTTACCAGATGAACAAGATTCAATTAGTAAAGTGGATGAGATATTAGAAACATTGGTAAAAAATTATTCTTTAATTTTAATTGATTGTGACTTTAATACACCAGTTGGATATTTTAAACAATCACTAGAAACTTATTTAGTACAATCATTAGATATTCTTACAATACAACCACTCACAGCATTTTTAAGAGACTTAAAAGCAAAAAATATACTAGAAGAAAGTAAATTAAAAATTATATTAAATAAATTTGTAAAGATTAGAGGAATTAATGAGAAAACAATCATTGGTGGAATGGCATTCTATAATGATCCTGCTATGTCATTTATGACAGAATTATTTGATAGGAATTTAATTAAGTATATAACTATACCATTTGAAGAAGATATATATATAAAATATTTAGAAGGAATTATCAACTGTGATATTAACCTAAAAGGATATTCAAAAACTTTTATGCAAGTCTTAAAATCTTTAGGGAATATGATTTATCCATTAGTTTCAGGACAAGGAACATATAGGCCACCAACAGTAGGAGGAAATAATCAGTCAAATGTATTTTCTCCAAGTATGAATGATACATTAAATCAAATGAAAAGAAATTTTTAAATAGGAGGAATTAACAGTGATAGTAGGAGTTGCTGTAGTATTAGTAATAATTGTCATTATATTAGTTATTTATAATATAAAAATTAGCCAAAAAATACAGAAATTTAAAAATATTAATCAAAAAATTACTAACCTACAAGTTGTTCAAGATTTTATGAATACAATAGGTGAAACATCTTCAGTGGACGAAAAGATAAAGAAAATTAATAATATATTAATTGAAAAGTATGAAATAAAATACTCAACAATTGTTGTCTTTAATGGTGCCGAATATGAAATAAAAGCATCTAATGTTGATGAAAGACATTGGGATTCATTAAAATCTTTGCAAGATGTAGATATGTTTAAAGACAGTATACAAACAGCTACTCCCAAATATGTTACTGTAAATAGTGAGAATGAAAGACTTCCATATCAAAAAATGGAATTTGGAAGAGCAAAATCAGCAATATTTTTTCCACTATATATAGACAATGTATATATTGGATATTGGATACTAGAAAGTGGAACACCACATGATTTTGATAATGTAGATATAACGGTTTTAGAAGTTATCAAAGACAATATAGTATCTGTACTAAAAACAGTTGTACATCAGAAAACATTAGAGTCTATTGTAAGAACAGATTTATTTACAGGATTATATTCAGAAGAATATTTATATGGAGAAGGAAAGAAAATCATAGATCAATATACTATATCAACAATTTGTATGTTTAAAATCATTAATATAGAAGAAATTAATAAAAATTATTGCAGAGAGTTAGGAAATCAAGTGATAAAAGAAATAAGTCGATATGTTCAAGAAAATATTTCAGAAGATTATGTGTTTGTTAGATATATGGGACCTAAATTTGTTATTGCTTTTTCAGGAGTAGATACAGAAGGAGTAGCTTCATTTATTAATGATATAAAAGATCATATTGAGCAAATGAAAATATCTTTACCGGAAAACGAAACAAATTATACAACTCAAAATTATGAAAATAAAGATATGGATATGTCAAAACAAGAAGTAACACCAATTATAAATGTTGTATTATCTTCATATTATAAAGGAACAGGGCTAGAAGAGGTTTTAAAGAAATTGGAAGAATATTTGGACAATGCAGATGCACAAGAAAGTGATATAACCAATATATGATGTTAAATTTGTTATTATGACTAAAATAAAAGGTATTTTCTATATAGTAAAAATTAAAAGGAGGGAATTGTATGGAGTTTGATAAGACAATGAATTTTAAGGTGGAGAGAGAACAAAATGCAAAAAGCCAAGAAATTTTAAAAGATGTGTATGAAGCTTTAATGGAAAAAGGTTATAATCCTATTAATCAAATTGTAGGGTATATTTTGTCAGGAGATCCTACATACATAACAAGTCATAATGATGCCAGAAATAAAATAAGAACAATTGAAAGAGATGAATTGTTAGAAAAAATGTTAAAAAAATATATAGGATTAGAAGAGGACTAATATGAGAATATTAGGAATAGATTATGGAGATGCAAGAGTAGGAATAGCTATAACAGATGAATTGAATATCACAGCACAAGGTTTAGAGACAATACAAAGAAATCATTCTGATAAAATCGTACTAAAAAGACTCGATGAAATTTTAGAAACATATGAAGTGGATACGATAGTAGTAGGATTACCATTAAATATGGACGGATCAATGTCAGAAAGAGCAGAAATTACGGAAAAATTTGTTCATAAATTAAAATGTAAATATAATAAAATGAAAATCGAAGTGATTGATGAAAGATTAACTACTGTTGCAGCTCATAAAACAATGAATTTTTTAGATGTGAATAAGCATAAAAAAAGGAATATCGTTGATACTATATCTGCAGTATATATTTTAGAAACATATTTAAATAAATTTAAAAATACATTGAAAAATTCAAATTAATCATGTATTATATGTAATATATAATAAAATAAATAAATTGAAAGGAGAAATTTATGAACGATAACGAAAATTATGAAGGAGAAGATTTAGATAACATTGTTATATTAAATGATGAAGATGGGAATGAAGTAAGATTCGAATTCCTAGATTTAGTGGAATTAGACGATGAGGAATACGTTGTTTTATTACCAATTGCAGAAGAAGGAGAAGAGGAAGAAGGAGAAGTTGTTATATTAAAAGTAGAAGATGTAGATGAAGAATCAGATGAAGAATCTTATGTTAGTGTTGATGATGAAGAGACACTTAATAAAGTGTTTGAAATCTTTAAAGAAAAATTTAAAGATGATTTTGATTTTGTAGATTAATTTAATATGATAGGGCGAAGGAAATTCGCCTTTATTGTGGTATAAGAAAAAATATGACGAAAAGGAGGAATTACTAATGAAAAATTTTTCTACATGGTTATTGGTTTGTTTTATGGTAATGTATTGGGTATTTAGAATGATAGTTGCTTTAATGGCACAGTTACATCAAGACTTTTTTATTACACCCTTTAATGAAGCAATAGAAATTATCCTACTATTTGTTGTATTAGTATGTTTAGTTTTAGTCGTAAAAAGAAAAATGCTAGGAGCTTTAATTTATTTAGTTTCATATGTATTGTACTTTGGATCAGATGTAACAACAAAAATGACAATGTTAATTGAAGATCCTTCACAATTGGGATTAGGTGATTATACAGCACTAATTATATCTTTAATAGGAATTATCCTACCAATAGCGGTAGTATTAGATTTATTAGCAGATAAGAATAGAAAAGCACACCCTAAAGATAAGAAGACAGATTGGTTTTATAAGAATGAAGAATATGATAGAAAATTAGATGATAGAGCAGATAAGAATAATTATAGAACTTTGTAAGAAAATTAGGGACGTTTAGACATTTGGGAACAAGTCTCAAATGTCTTTTTTGTTGAATAGAAAAATTGCTTTTCCTATTCAACAAAAAAATAACGTTGCACAGAAAAATTGCTACGCAATTTTTCGCGTCGACAAATCTTTACGCTTCTTCGAGAACTTAAATACATGTAGTTAAATTAGAAAAGTAGAGAAAAGTTCTCGCGAAGCGAGATTTGTCCAATTAGAATAAGCTAAACGAAAAATAATATAACTTAAAAAAGATTTTTGAGAGATATATAAGAAAGGATGATAAAAATGGAAAATAGTATGAACATCAATTGGGGTATCGCAATTTAAGAAAACCCACAGTGAAAGTGCTGAAAAATCAACATTTTTTAAAAATGATTATTACATTTTTTAGCCAAAATTAATAAAAAATGTAGTTATTGAAATAATATCTAACTTTTGGAAGTTAATTTAGAAATAAGTTAGCTTCTTTTTTATTGCCTTAATAAGATTATTAAAAGGAGGTAAAATTAGATGAAAAAAACAATATATAATTTTGAGAAAAAATACAATATTCAAAATGAATTAATAGAATCAGGAGCTTTAGAAGGGCTTGATGAAAGAACTTTGCATGAAACTATTAAGGCAATGTTAATAAATACAATTAAAGATTGTATTAAATATGAAAACTGGATTGACCCAGATATGTCTAAAATAAGTGATTTATTGTTTAAAGAAAATAAAACAGAAGAAGATATAAGAAAAATAAAAAATATACAAGATAGATTAAGACATTCAGCTCATCTAGCAAAAATTTCAGAAGAAAGTTTATATATTTTATTACATGAGATGTTATCAAGTGAAGAAATAAAAGAATGCTTTAAGCAGGAAATGCCTGAATTATATAAAAATCTATATTATATGCTTGATATGGAGGATGATATAGCAGAAAGTTTAAGAGACATATTTGCAGAACTTGATGAAATTCCAAATTATCAAGATATATGTGTTGTTATGAATGTTATTATTAAAGATTATATAGATAATGCAGAGATTTATTATGAGGACATAAAAGATAATGATTTGTATGAACAATTTAAAGTATTTAGAGAAAAGTTATCTAATAAGAAGAAGGAGAAAGTAAATGGGTAAAATTATAGCAATAGCAAATCAAAAGGGTGGAGTTGGAAAAACAACTACCACTTTTTCTTTAGGTGTAGCACTCTGTAAACAAGGGAAAAAAGTTTTGCTTATTGATGCAGATCCTCAAGGTGATTTAACTACATGTATGGGATATTACAACAATCAAGATGAATTGCAGAATACCATTGGAAGCTTAATGTCTGATATTATATATGATAATGAAGCAAATGCAAAAGATTGCATTCTTCACCATAAAGAAGGTATTGATTTGATTCCTTCTAATTTAGATTTATCAGCAATAGAACTTTCTTTAGTGAATGCAATGAGCAGAGAGTTCACACTTAAGAATGCAATAGAAAGTATAAAAGATAATTACGAATATATTTTAATTGATTGTATGCCAAGTTTGGGTATGATAACTATAAATGTTTTAGCTTGTAGTGATAAAATAATAATTCCAGTACAAGGAGAATATTTAGCTGCAAAAGGAATGGGACATTTATTAAAGACTGTTAATAGAATTCATAAGCAAATAAATCCAAATCTTAAAATAGGAGGCGTATTACTTACACTTGTAGATAAAAGAACCAACCTATCAAAAGAAGTTAGAAATACTATAAATGAAAACTATGGTCAATATGTAAAGATTTATAATACTGAGATCCCAAAGGCTATAAATACTGCAAAGTCAACATCGACAGGTAAAAGTATTTTTGAATTTGATAAAAATAGTCCAGTGGCTGAGGCATACAAAAAATTCGCAAAGGAGGTTTTAGAAAATGAAAGAGAAAGAACAAAAAATGAAACTTCCAAAATTAGATGATTTATTCACAAGCCAAGCTCAAAGAGATTATGAAAAAGCAGAAAAGGTAGAAGAAATAGATATATCAAAAATCAAAGACTTCCCAGATCACCCATTTAAAGTACAAAATGATGAGAAAATGAAAGAAATGGTCAAGAGTATAAAAGAATATGGCGTAATAGTACCTGTAATTGTTAGACCAAAAGAAGATGGCACTTATGAAATGATTTCTGGACATAGAAGAAAAAAAGCTTGTGAATTGGCTGGTATAAATCAAATAAGATGTATAGTTAAAGATTTATCAGATGATGAAGCAGTAATTTTAATGGTAGACAGTAATATACAAAGAGAAGAAATATTACCAAGTGAGAAGGCATTTGCTTATAAAATGAAACTTGAAGCAATGAAACATCAGGGAAAAAGAGTTGACTTAGAAGAAAATACAACTTCTACACCAGTGGTGGAGAAGTTAAAAAATCAGACTTCAATTAGTATATTGGGTAAACAAAATAATGAAAGTGCTGAACAAATTAGGAGATATATTCGTCTTACATATTTAATTCCAGAGTTATTAGAGCAAGTTGATTTGAAGAGAATAGCTTTTAGACCAGCAGTAGAGCTTTCTTATTTAAGTGAAGAAAATCAATATGTAATTCAGAATATTTTTGAATTTGATGAAGTTACGCCATCATTAAGTCAAGCAATAAGATTAAAAAAATTAGAGCAAGAGGGAAAATTAACGGAGGAGAAAATAGAAGAAATTATGCAACAAGAAAAGCCAAATCAAAAATATATAAAAATTAACAATGAAAAAATAGAAAAATATATTCCAAGAAAAATTAAAGAAGCTGATGAAGTTGAAGATTTTATAATTCAGTGTTTGGAAGAACATAATAAAAGAGAAAGATTAAAAGCAGAAAGAAATGCAAGATAATATGTGTGAACAAATATAAAGAAGAGTATAATAAATTTTTGTGTGAACATATTACAAAGTTTTCCCTTACAAACCCTTTTAAATACATACTATATTACAGACTAAAAGAGAATTATAAAAATATATAATAAAAATATAAAATTAAAATTACAGTGAAAGGGGTGATGTTTTTTAAATATATAAAATATTAAATTACACATTTGTTTGAGAAAATGAAAGATAGTAAAATTAAGCCATAAGGAGAGTGAAATATATGAAAGTCAAAGGAATTTTAATGATATTAGGTTTAATTATTACAATAGTTTCAGGTGTTAAGATAAATTCTTTAACCAAAGAAAATAATAATATAGAAACTGCTAATGTTGTTTTAAATGATAATAATGTGGTAAAAGAAGAAAATACTATTACTGAAAATATACCAATAAAACAGGAAGTAGAAAAAAATGAAGAAACAAAACAGATAGCAGAGGTTGAAGAAGAAAAAGTGAATAAAAGTACAAAAGCAACACCCAAAAGCTCTTCAGCTCAAACAAAATCTAATACTGAAAAGAAAAAAGAAAAATCAAGTAAAGAAACACAAGAAACAGCAACAGAACAACAAACAAATAAAAGTGCTGATAAAACACAAAATAAAGAAAAAACACAAGCTACAAAAACTATAACTCCAAGTGATTTAGAATATTGGTGTGTAGCAGGTGGAAGTCATCATGTTGCAGGAGATAGAAACAATGAACATGGATATTATAAAAGTTGGGATGAGGCATATAAAGCATTTTTAAATTATACAAAAGATTGGTCATCAGTTCAATATAAAGTAAGTCAATGTAGTTGTGGTCTTTATTATTTCTGGGCAATAAAATAATAAAATTATATTTTAATAATATTTTTAAGAGCTTTAACATTATATGTTAGGGCTTTTTTTATTTCAAAAAAGAAAGGATTGATTTAAAATGAGAAGTAAAACTAAAAAATTAATGGCAATGGTATGCTTAATATTAATTTTATTAACTGCTTTGCCATTACAAACTTTTGCAGCTTTTATTACAGATATAAATTCAAATGCAAAATTTGGAGTTATATCAGGAAGTTTAGCAAACTATGGACATGAACTTCATTATGCAGATTATGATGGAACAAGATATTTAGTATTTTGTACTCAATATGGAAAAACAAGTCCAAATGGTGGAGAATATACATACAATGGAGATTTTATAGTTCAATATAAGGAAAATTTACCTCAATATGAAAAGGTAGCAGAAATGATTTATTTTGGATACACAATGAATTATGGATATGGTATTCCAACAACTGCAGATGCAATTCGAGCTGCTTGTTGTACTCAACAATGGGTATGGGAGTATATTCATAATAATATAGATGGAAGCACAAGTGTACCATCAAGAAGTAGCTGGAACTCAAATTATATGTCAGCAACGCATTATTCAAATTGGAAAGCTAAAACAGAACAATATTATAACTTATATCACGGAAATACATCTTTTAATGGAACAACCAATAGAGCAACAATAGGTCAAACTACAACTTTAAGTGATACAACTGGAAGATTAGCTTCATATCAATCATTTAGTCAAAATGTAAATGGAATAACATTTAGTCATAATCAAGGAAGCAATGATTTATCTATAACAGTTGATAGCAATTGCACTGCTGATAGTGTAACTTTTAATTCAAAAGATTATGGATTATATCAATTAATGCCAAATGGAACACCTTATAATAGTTCTACAATGTCAAACTATGTTTATATTAAATTTACAAGTGGAGCAGTTCAAAATGTAATGTTTTCAAATTATGTTGATCCATCAGCTTTTAGTGTAACTGTTGAAGTTGAGTATGGAAATGCTTTAGTAGTAAAAACAAACTCAAATGGTGATACTTTAGCAGGATGTACTTTCGAATTATATAAAGATGAAAATTGTACTCAAAGAGTCAGAACAGGAACTACTGATAGTAATGGAAATATACATTTCGAAAGATTAGCACCTGGAACATACTATGTAAAAGAAACAAAAGTACCAACAGGATATTTGTTAGATAATACTGTTCAAAAAGTTGAAGTAAGAGTAAACGAAACAACAGAAATATCTTTCAAAAACTATGAACCAACAGGAGAACTTAAATTAATAAAAACTGATAAAGAAACAGGAAGAGAAAATAGAGTTGATGGAACTAGCCATCACGGAGATGCAACAATAGATGAAACAGAATACACATTATATGCAAAAGAAGATGTATATAATGTTGCTAAAAC
>CALXKE010000043.1 GCA_944388805.1 uncultured Clostridia bacterium
TTTGTCCAGTATGTAGCCATCCAAAAGCATATTTCGAAATCAAAGCTGAAAATTATTAATATATACAAAGGCAAGAATGAATAGTTCTTGTCTTTTTTTGTATTATAGAAAGAACGATTTTTTTCTATAGGAATGTTTAAGGATACACAAAAATTTTACCAAGTTTTTATTGTTAGGTTTAAAATAATCTTGACTTCATAGGAATTTTTTTGTATATAATAATTAAATTTTTAATAAATATCGTTAGAATCTTAGTACAATAAATTTTAGTATCAAAATCAAGTGAAAGGAAAGAAACATGGTATATAAAACATATTATGAGTCACCGGTGGGGAAGTTGTTTATCGCAAGTGATGGAGAAAATATCATTGGATTATGTATAGAAGGACAAAAATATTATTTAGATAAAATAGAAAAACAAGCTATTGAAGAAGACAATTTGAAAATATTTGATAAAACTAGAAATTGGTTAGATAGATATTTTAAACAAGAAAAACCTGAAATATCTGAATTATCATTAATGCCAGAAGGAAATGCATTTAGAGAATGTGTGTGGGAATTTTTATGTGAGATTCCATATGGAGAAACCATAACATATGGAGATTTAGCCAAAAAAGTAGCAGAAAAATTAAATAAGCCCTCTATGTCTGCACAAGCAGTAGGAAACGCAGTTGGACATAATCCGATTTCTATTATTATTCCTTGCCATAGAGTGGTTGGAAAAAATGGAAGTTTAACTGGTTATGCAGGAGGAATTGATAAAAAGATAAAATTATTAGAAATTGAAAATGTCAATATAAAAAATTTTTTTGTTCCTAAAATATAAAAATATATTTTAGACTGAACAGTAACCAATAGAAAAAATTTCGAATAAAAATTTAAAAAATGAGAATAATTCTAAATAGGATTAAGATAAAAGTCAAACTTTTCTATATAAAAAAGAAGAGAAAAGACAAGAAATTAGCAGGTTTTAAGAGAAATGTGAAATTTTTGTGAATTTTAGCACTCTACTATTGACATTGCTAAAAATAGGTATATAATAATAAATGAAAAAAGATAAAAGTACTTTTAATCTACATATGTGCTACCGAAAAAGGTGTCAACACATAAATATATAATTAATGAAGGAGTTGATTATTATGATGATGATACCAAGAAGAAATCATTTTGATTTATTTGATGAAATGTTTAGAGATCCATTTTTTGAGGGATCAGAAAGTAAGGTAATGAAAACAGATATAAAGGAGAAAAAAGATAAATATATAATTGATATTGATTTACCTGGATATGAAAAAGAAGATATCAAAATGGAAATATCAGATGGATATTTAACAGTACATGCAAGTGTTAATAAAGAAGTAGATGACGAAAAAGAAAAAGGTAAATATGTACGTAAAGAAAGATATGTAGGAGAATGTTCAAGAAGCTTCTATGTAGGAGAAAATGTAAGTGAAGATGAAATCAAAGCAAAATTCAAAAACGGAACATTAACCATTGAAGTTCCTAAAAAAGATGACAAAAAAGAATTACCAGAAAAGAAATATATTCCAATTGAATAAATTAAAAAATGCTTAACTTAAAGGTGAGAAACATAACAATGTTTTCTTACCTTATTTTTTTGTTTATTTGGAAAAATTTAATTAGAAAATTTGTAAATAATTAAAAGAAAAAAGGTAAAAATACATTTAGTGGAGGTGGAAAAATGAATAAAACAATAAAATTCATTATATTTTTTATAGCAATTTTTGCGATTAGTTTCTTTATGCCAAATTTTACGAAAGCTGCAACACCAGTTACAGATGAAAGTTCTTTACTTAGTGCTATTTCTAGTGTTGGCGATGGAGAAACCATTACATTACAAAATAATATTACTGTAAAAGCACCAATTGTTATACAAAAACAAGTTACAATTGATGGTAATGGATATACCATTACAGGTTCTAGTGATTGGACATCAACATCAGGAAATCAAACAATGTTCACAGCACAATTAGCTGCAGGTAAATTAACATTAAAAAATATTAATTTACAAAATGGACCGAAATATGGTGTGCAATCTTATGATGGAGCAACAGTTATATTAAATAATGTTTCTATAACAGGATTCAAATATGGTGGTGTTCTTGCCAATGGAGGTAATGTCGAAATTATAGATTTACATTTAGGATATAATGGAACAACTGCTAATAATGGTATTGAAATTGCAAAAGGAGCATCTGCAACCAATAATCCAACATTAACAATGAATGGTACTTTAACATCAGATTCAACAGAAAATGTTGTAAGAGTGGCTGAAAATGATAGTTTAACAGAATTTACAATTAATAATACACCAGATACAACAAATAAAATCGTTTTAACAGATGACAAGGTTGTATTGACAGATCAATATAACAATGTTGTTGCTGAAACAGCTGTACCAGATAAGGTAACAGGAAATGCAGGTGATAAAAAAGTAATTGTAACCGTTATGGTTAATGAACAAGAAATCAAATTTACAGCAAATGAAGGAACCAAAATTACTGCAGACTTAGTAAAATCACATATAGTATTAGAAGATAATGAACAAATTGATGGATTCTATACAAGCGCTGATTATACAACAGAATTTAATTTTGATGATCCATTAAATACAGATACAACGATTTATGCAAAAATTTCTACAGTAGAAGCAACTGTACCAGAAGAACCAAAACCAGAAGTTCAAGAAAAAGATGAAACACCAAAAACAGGAGTAGAAAATTATTTAGGATTAGCTGTATTAGTCATCATATTCTCATCAGTAGTTATGATTTCTATGAAAAAGAAAAATATCAAAGGATAGGCAAAAGCGTCTATCCTTATTTTATCCATATTTAGTGAGTTTAAGGAGTCATTATCATGGAAGAAAAAACAAAAGCAAAAAGAAAAGGAAGATATGTGATTATCTATTTACTTTTAAGTGTATTGATAGTTTTATCTCTTATTTATATCATAAACTTTTTTTCATTAAAACAAGAAGCAAAAGAACAAAGTAAATTATTAAGTACAATAGACATATATGAAAAGGAAAATGCTAAAGAAGTAGCACAAAATATTTCGGAAGATGAGGAAGAGAAGGCAGAGTTAGAATTAGAAGAAAAAGGAGAAACAATATCAACAGAAAATACGGAAGAACAAAAGCAAGAAACGGAAAGAATATTACAAGTAAAACAGTTGCAAGAACAAAATGCAGATATTATTGGTTGGTTAGAAATTGAAAATACAAATATTAATTATCCAGTATTACAAGGAACAGATAATAGTTATTATATGACACATAATTATAAAAAAGAAAATAGTAAAAATGGGTCAATCTTTCTAGATGCGAATTATAATTGGAATATACCAAGTAACAATTTATTAATTTATGGACATAATTTAGAAAATGGAATGATGTTTCAAGAATTATTAAAATATGAAAAAGAAAGCTTTTACCAAGAACATCCAGTTATTCGCTTTACAACAGCAGAGGAAGATGCAGAATATGAAATTATTTCAGCATTCAAATCAAGAGTGTATTATAAATCAGAAAAAAATGTATTTCGATATTATTTTTTTCTTAATCGTGAATCGGAAGAAGAATATAATGAGTTTGTAAAAAAAGCTAAAAATGCTTCATTATATCCTATAGACGCAACAGCAAGCTATGGAGAGCAATTAATTACATTGTCCACTTGTTCGTATTATGTAAAAGATGGGCGATTTGCAGTTATTGGAAGAAAATTAACTTAACCCTTTCAATTCTAATAGCCCCATCCTCTCACGAGTTTGGGGCTCAATTCTTATTATAATTAATTGGAAATATTTTTTTATTTGTTTGTTTCTTGAATTGTTTCATTTAATTTTTTTGTCATCTTTTTACCAATAATATAATTTATTACATACATCAATATGAATAAGATAGTGTATCCAATATAAAAATAAATCAATTTAGGATTAAAGTACACTGCTGATATATTTCCTACAAAGTAAAGGTTATGGGTAATACTAAACATTAATATTTGAGGAATTAGTAATATAATGGCAACATATCCTATGACAATTTTTAAAATAACATTTATTTTTTTGCTTGTAATAACGGCATAAGCAATGGCAATTGCAATTCCCAGTAAAATAGATATTAGAATGTATTTTGTAAATATATAATAAAGAGCATTTTGTAGATGTGCCCATATAGCAAAGCTTAATGGGTCATAGAATTCACCTAACGAATGCATATGTCCATCTGTTATACTATGTTCTTGACCATCATTTAGATAAGGTGATTTTGCAAGTTCTTCTTCTAATAGATCAAGATAGGGTTCAACAGTATCTCCAATCCTTTGTACTTTATTACTATCAGGCAAACGACTAGTATTACTGAATACATGAATGTCAATAGCGTCAAAAAAACGATAAAAAGTATTTGCAGTAAGTATACAATAAAGAACAGTTGTAGAAAGTATAAAAATTAATACAGTTTTCAATAGTTTTTTAAAAAAGGTTTTCATTTTAAATTCCCCCTTTCCTTTAATAGTTTCATAATGTGTGAAACATTTCTTTTAGAAACAGTTTCTTGTGTATTGTCTTTTAGCTTTACTAAAATGGTACCAAGTATACTGGTATCAAAGCATGCTACTTGTTGTATATTAATAATGCAAGAATTTGAAATTCTGATAAAATCTTTTTGTTTCAATAATTCTTCTAGTTCATATAATTTATATTTTATCTTATAAGTTCCATCTTGAGTTCTCACATAGTTATATTTATCTTTACTAAAGAAACAAATCACTTTCTCTAAATCAATAAAATAAATTTCATTATTTTTACTTGCCATTATCTGATGGGGAACAGTATTTATATTAGAAATATAGTTAATGACATTTTGTATTTCATCAGATAGTTCTGGTGCATTTATGATAATAGATGCTTCTTTAAATTCATTAGATATATTTGTTGTTATTTTGATATCCATAAAATTCCCCCCTTTTATTCATTATACCATATAGAGTAGCATTTTCTAGCGATTTTTAGACTTTTACGATAAATGGTAAAGTTTTTAAGATATATGAAACGTTAGGGACGTGCCAAATCGTTCCATTTTGAAACAATTTGACACGTCCCTAACGTTTCACAGGGTAATCCTATCTCAAGTTATTCATAGAGATTGCCATAATTATGTTGATTTCTTATGAGAGATATGATAATATCAAATATAAAACAAGTATAATATAATTTAAGTAAATGCTAAAATTAAAGGAGGAAAGAAAAAATGTTAAACAAAATTATGCTAAGTGAACAATTAAGAAATCGGAGATTAGCCGACTTATATGAGGAAGGTATTCTAGAATTAGGAGACGAGATACCTTATAAACACAGTGAAGAATCATATTTAAGTCCTAAAGGAAGGAATGGTTATGATGACCAATCATTTTCTACTAAAGATGTAGAAATGAAGTGGCAAGCTATAGGTGTAGAAGAGATTTCAGGAGAAAAGTGTTTGAAACTTATAGCCAGAAAAACTATTTATGAGTTTTTTCTTAGGGGAGCTGAAGGGTGCGTATATGGCACAGAAGAATTGAACAAGATATCAAAGTTGTTTGCGACGGGAAGAGGAGCGTTAAGAGGAAAAAGCATAACAATGGAAGATGTAAATCAATTGTTAGATGTAGTAGTGGATGAAAATACAAGAATGGTGTACCAAGTAGGAAGAAATGTTAACACTAGAAATATAAATCAGATTGATTATTTTATGGAGAAGTATTCTTTGGGGGATACTGGATTGAGAGAGCAATATACTCCTACTTCTTGGGAGTTTCTTGAGCCGTATTATTGGACGAAAGGTGGCAAAGAGCTGCCAAAATATCCAAAAGAAGAATATACGCCAAAAAGTTTTTTGACACATGAATATGCTGAAGGCACAGAAATTTGCACAGGTTATTCTTATGATAAAAATGATATAATAGGGAAGGAAAAAGAAAAGGTAATATTGTTTTTTTATAATAACCCGTGGCGGCATAATAGTGGATATTGGCTGGCTTCTTCTGCACAGGAACTAGTAAAAGATATAAAAGATACTCGAATAGAACTTATGGCATTTGGTTTAAGAAGTATTTTTGGAAAATTTGCTGGTAGCCAAATCGGATTGTTACTGAGTAATGGTAAGCAATATACTGCTATGGGTCCTGTGCGTCCAATCATATATTTAAAATCTAAAGCTACACTTAATACCCTTTTAGAATAGTCAGTTCAAATGTTGCTAAGGCAAGTGGATGAAAAAAAGAAATAAGAAGAGAAATTTATCAGAAAAATGGAAGAATTAACTAGCTTAAGTGTTTAACAGATACAAAACAGGCTACATTGTGGCCTGTTTTTGTGTGACAATAAAAAAGCATCCTTTTACCAATGATATAATTTATTACATGAATAACAATATAAAATGTCCCAAATAGAAACGTCCCCAATTGGACATTTACAAAAATTATGATATAATGCAAAAGAAAAATGTAATTTACGAAAAGAGGAAAAAATATGTCAGATTTTGTACATTTACATATACATAGTGAATTTAGTTTATTAGATGGAGCAAATAGAATAAAAGACCTACCAGTAAGAGCCAAAGAATTAGGAATGAAGGCAATGGCAATCACAGACCATGGGGTTATGTATGGAGCCATTGACTTTTATAAGGCATGTAAAAAAGAAGGCATCAAACCCATCATTGGTTGTGAAGTGTATGTAGCACCTAGAAGCAGATTTGATAAAGAGCCAAATATTGATAACCATTATTATCATTTGATTTTATTAGCAAAAGATAATCAAGGATATAAAAATTTAAGTAAATTGGTTTCTATTGGATTTGTGGATGGCTATTATTATAAACCACGTATTGATTTAGAAGTATTGGAAAAATATCATGAGGGTTTAATTTGTTTAAGTGCTTGTTTAGCAGGTGCCGTTAACCAAGCTTTACTAAATGGACAAGAAGAAAAAGCAGAAGAAGTTGCTTTATGGCATAAAAAAGTTTTTGGTGATGATTATTATATAGAAATCCAAAATAATGGAATCAAAGAACAAGTATTAGCTAATCAAAAATTAGTGAAACTAGCAAGAAAATTAGAGATTCCATTAGTGGCTACAAATGATGCTCATTACTTAAAAAGAGAAGATGCCTATAATCATGAAGTTTTATTATGTATTCAAACAGGAAAACGAATGAGTGACCCTGATAGAATGCGATTTGATACAGATGAGCTATATGTTAAATCTCCAGAAGAGATGTCAGAATATTTTAGTGCATTTCCAGATGCCATAGAAAATACAGTAAAAATTGCAGATAAATGTAATGTGGAATTTGAATTTGGACATACCATATTACCCAATTATGATGTGCCACCAGAGTATCCTACACATTTTGATTTCTTTAAAAAACTTTGCGATGATGGTATCAAAAAGAGATATGGAGAAAATCCAAGTAAAGAAATTTTAGATAGAGCAGAATATGAAATTGGTGTCATCAAAAAGATGGGATATGTGGACTATTTCTTAATCGTATGGGATTTTATTCATTATGCCAAAACTCATGATATTGCAGTAGGACCAGGAAGAGGTTCTGGAGCAGGTTCTATTATTGCATATGCGATTGAAATTACAGATATTGACCCAATGAAATATGATTTGCTATTTGAAAGATTCCTAAATCCAGAAAGAATTAGTATGCCTGACTTTGACGTTGATTTTAGTGATGCCCATAGACAAGAAGTGATTGATTATGTATCTGAAAAATATGGACATGACCATGTTTCACAGATTATTACCTTTGGAACCATGTCTGCAAGAATGGTTATTCGAGATGTAGCAAGAGTATTAGATGTTCCCTATGCAGAAGCAGATACATTAGCAAAAATGATACCAAATGAATTACATATCACCATAAAAAAAGCCTTAGAACAAAATATAGAATTACGACAAAAATATGAAAATGATCCACAAGTAAAAAATCTATTAGATATTGCCATGGGATTGGAAGGAATGCCAAGACAGGCATCTACTCATGCATGTGGAGTGGTTATTACAAAAGATCCAGTAGATACTTATGTTCCTTTATATGTTCGTGATGGGCAAATTTCTACCCAATATATTATGACAACATTGGAAGAACTAGGCTTATTAAAAATGGACTTCTTAGGATTAAGAACCTTAACGGTTATTCAAGATACCATTGAAATGGTGGAAGAAGATAAAGGGATTAAAGTTGAATTTGATAAAGAAATGGCAGACCCTAAGGTATATAAATTATGGCAAGAGGGAAAATCTTGCGGTATTTTCCAATTTGAGTCACAAGGAATGACCAACTTTATGAAAGAACTAAAACCAGACTGCCTAGAAGACTTAATTGCCGGTGTTTCTTTATATAGACCAGGACCAATGGACCAAATTCCAAGATATATTAAAGGAAAACAACATCCAGGACATAATGAATATACTCATCCAAGCTTAGAGCCAATTTTAAATGTAACGTATGGTTGTATGGTATATCAAGAACAAGTTATGCAAATTGTACGAAATTTGGCAGGTTATTCATTAGGAAGAGCTGACTTAGTAAGAAGAGCCATGGGAAAGAAAAAACTAGATGTTATGGCAAAGGAAAGAGAAGTTTTTATCAATGGACAAGTAGATGAAAATGGAAATGTCATTGTTCCAGGATGTGTAAGAAATGGAATAGACGCAGAATCAGCGAATAAAATTTTCGACGAAATGGCAGAGTTTGCAAAGTATGCATTTAACAAATCACACGCTGCTTGTTATGCAGTTGTCGCATATAGGACAGCCTATTTAAAAGCATATTATCCAGCAGAATTTATGGCAGCAACATTAAATAGTTATTTAGGAAATCTAGATAAAGTCCCACAATATATAGATGAATGTAAAAACTTAGGAATCGAGATTTTAAAACCAGAAATTAATAAAAGTAGTACCAAATTTACAGTTGAAGATGGAAAAATTCGATTTGGATTAGGTAGCATCAAAAATGTAGGAACTGTACCAGTTGACAATATTGTTAAGGAAAGAAATGAACATGGAGACTATAAAGGGTTTACAGATTTTTGTGAAAGAATTGCAGATGATGCTGTTAACAAAAAATGTATTGAAAGCTTAATAAAAGCAGGTGTATTTGATAGTTTTGAGCAAACCAGAAGTACATTACTTGCTTCTTTCGAAAACATTGTAGATACCATTCAAAGCAGTAAGAAAAAAGGATTTTCAGGACAAGTTTCTATGTTTGATTTAGGATCTGAAGAAGATAAAAAAGAAATGAATGAAAAGAAATATGTATTTGAAGAACATGAAGAAATGTCAGAAAGAGATTTGTTATCTTCAGAAAAAGAAATGTTAGGTATCTATATATCAGGACATCCATTAGAAAAATTAAGAGGTCAAATTGAAAGACAAACCAATATCAATACAATGCAAATGAAGGAAATCGATGAACAAAATTCATCAATGCAATATGATGGTGGAGAAATCAATTTAGAAAAACCAAAATTTTCTGATGGTGACCATGTCAAATATGCAGGAATTATTACTTCTATTAAAAAGAAATATACAAAAAATAACAAGATTATGGCATTTGTTACGATTGAAGATTTATATGGTCAAGCAGAGGTTATTGTATTTGAAAATGCCTATATGAAAGCAGGTTCAAGCCTAACAGAAGAAAATATTGTATTAGTAGAAGGAAGATTAAGTATTCGTGAAGATGATGCTACAAAAATTGTTGCCAATGATATCAAAGACTTTGGAGAACAAAAACATAAGATTTTGGTACTAAACATTACCGATGCTGATGAAGAAGAAAAGAAGAAATTAAGAGGTGCTATAAAATATTTCAATGGAGATAAAAATAACATGCCTGTTTTTGTTCAAGTGGATAATGAAAACAAAAGTTGTGGGCAGATGTATGTAACAGAAGATATTTTGGATATTTTTAGATGGATTATTGGAAATGAGAATGTGTTGGTGAAAGAGGAATAAATATTCATTAAGTTCCTGCTTGGTCTAAAGTACTTATGTATCATTTTTTTACACATTAATACTTTAGGATGAGCAGGAATGCATAGTAGTTGTAAATTATGTGAATTTGTAGTATAATTATTAAGTCTTATAGGTATAAACCTAAGTAGAAAAGCTGTATTGTGAGTAGAAAGGAGCTTAAAACATGAAAAAAGAAAAAAAGGAACAATGGGAAAAAATTGTGGAGGAAAAGGAACGGTTGGAGATGAATTTAGGACCTTTTCTGTACGAAAATAAGGAAAAGGGGTACGAAGTATATGAAGACCTGTTCCAAGTCTTACAAGCAGTTGACACTGAAAATTTGGAAATGGAATATATATCGGAATATATTCCGGCATGTCCATATCTAAAATTGGACACAAGACTACATAAATCCATCGGAATTGCTATTTTATATACATATATAAGTTGTGAAATCTATGATGAAAGAGCGTGTTATGAATGCATACCAGACGAATTGATGGACGAAATAACCGAATTTAGGAATCTACTGGAAGTTTTTCTTTTTTCCTAACGGAAAAGGGACCCGAAGAGCGTAAGCTCGGAGGGTCCCTTTTATTTGAAATCATGTATTTTTATATAAAATTTATAAGTTACGAAAATCCCTAATAGAATATCATAAATTTTACATTTTGAAAATATCTTTAATAAAGAAGGGAGGGATTTTAAATAAAGAGCAATCAAAAGCTAGAAAAAATATTTCATGCATTATTACCATTAATCATTGGAGGAATTGTTGGAATTTTGACATCTGGTTATATGGATTATAATGACTTAATAAAACCAACATTATCTCCACCAGGGATTGTATTTCCAATTGCTTGGACAATTATCTATTTGTTAATAGGAATATCTTATACACTTTTAAAAGAAAAAGGAGAAGTACCAAAAGAAACCCAACAGTTATATTACACTCAATTAGTTTTTAATTATTTATGGACATTTATATTTTTTGTATTTAGACTTAGATTACTATCTGTATTATGGATTATTATTTTAGATATATTGGTAATTGTTATGACATATCAATTTTATAAACAAAATAAACTATCTGGAGTTTTATTAGTACCTTATGTTTTATGGTTACTTTTTGCTACATATTTAAATATTTCTATATACTTTTTAAATATATAAAAAAATGAATAATATTTCTAAAACTTTTGCATATACATATATATAGGAATTTGGACAAAGGAGAAAGGTATATGTTTAATGTAACAGTATTAAGATTAAGGGATATTGTAAAATATATTATATGCATATTTGTACTGATTTTATTAATATTTAGTATTACTAATTATTTTTCTGGAACAAAGAAAAATACAGAGCAAGTCACACAAAAAGTAGAAAACGTAACCAATCAATTATCTAGTCATAGTTTATTATCCTGTTTAGATGCTACACTTCCTGTTGTAGCATCTATTAATCATAATGAAGAAAATGAAAAAGAAAAAATAAGTGAAAATGATATATTAAAATCTATGTTAGAAACACAAATCAGTTCTATAGATGAGATTCAAAATATGGAGGTATCAGAAATAGAAGAAGAAAATACAGAACAAAGTAATGAAACAGAACAAGAGGTAGAATTAGCAACAACAGATGTAGGAACAGAAGTGATAACCAACAATCCTATAGCAGAAAATTATAATGCACAATATGGTAATGTCAAAATAAAAAATCAAACAGATTATGAATTAACGCAAGAAATGTTAACACCAGATATTACGATTGAAAATAAAAACATTATCTTATTTCATACACATAGTTGTGAAAGTTATACATCAAGTGAACTATATCCCTATACACCAACTGGAAATTTTAGAACAACAGATTTGAATTTTACAGTCACAAGGGTAGGAACAGAACTGACAAACCAATTGCAACAATATGGATATAATGTTATTCATGATACCAGTTATCATGATTATCCATCTTATAATGGATCTTATACAAATTCCTTAAAAACAGTCGAAAGCTTATTAGAAACTAATCCGTCAGATATTATTATTGACTTACATAGAGATGCTGTGGGAAGTAGAAGTGATTATGCACCGACAGTCAAAATTGGAGATGAAGAAGCAGCACAAATCATGTTTGTTATTGGAACAAATGCAGGAGGATTATGGCATCCCAATTGGAATCAAAATCTAAAATTTGCAATAAAATTGCAAGAAAAAGCAGAAGAGCTGTATCCAGGATTATTCAAGCCAATTATGCTAACAACATCCAGATATAACCAACACACAGGAAAATATGCAAGTATTATGGAGGTGGGAGCAACAGGAAATACATTAGAACAATGTTTAACAAGTATGAAATACTTAGCAAAAGTAATGGACGAAATTATGAAATAAAATCAAAAATTCAAGCAAACGCTTGAATTTTTTTACGCATATATATATAATGGCGTTAGAAAAAAAATTAGAAGAAAAGAGGTATTCATATGGCAAATATTAGTTTGAATTTAAAACATACAGGAATTACACAAAAAACAATCTTAACATACAAAGAACAAGTTGAAAATATACATAAAGATTTACATAGAAGAGCTAATGATGAAAAAGATTTTGTGGGATGGTTAGAATTACCAACAAATTATGATAAAGAAGAATTTGCAAGAATAAAAAAAGCAGCAAAGAAGATCAAAAAAGAATCTGATATATTAGTGGTTATCGGAATTGGTGGCTCATATTTAGGAGCAAGAGCCGTTATAGAAGCACTAACCAGTTCGTTTTATAATATGTTACCAAATAAGCAAAGAAAATATCCACAAGTATTATATGTTGGAAACAACTTAAGTCCAAATTATATTAATGAATTAATTGAATATATAGGAGATAAAGATTTTTCTGTTAATGTTATTTCAAAATCTGGAACAACAACAGAACCAGCCGTTGCTTTTAGAATCTTTAGAGAAATCTTGGAAAACAAATACGGTATTGATGAAGCAAGAAGTAGAATTTATGCAACAACTGATAAAGCAAAAGGAGCATTAAAGACACTTGCACAAAATGAAGGATATGAACAATTTGTTGTTCCTGACAATGTAGGAGGTAGATATTCTGTATTAACAGCAGTTGGATTATTGCCAATTGCAGTAGCTGGAATTGATATCGATAAATTAATGATGGGAGCAAAAATAGCACAAGACAGATATGATGATCCAAATCTAAAATATAATGAATGTTATCAATATGCAGTTGTAAGAAACATCTTATATAAATTATACAAAAATACAGAAATATTAGTAAATTATGAACCAAAAATGCACTATTTTACAGAATGGTGGAAACAATTATTTGGAGAAAGTGAAGGAAAA
>CALXKE010000044.1 GCA_944388805.1 uncultured Clostridia bacterium
AAATGAGTCCGTCCCCAATTTCCCGATTCGCCGTCCCCAATTTCCCGATTCGCCGTCCCCGATTTCCCTTTTCGTCCATCCCCAAAATCCCTTTTATTGATTCTTAAATCCTAGTCCTAATACCTCTCTCGAATTTGTGATAATGATAAAACTTCTTTTATCTATTTTCCTTATAATCTGTATGGTTTTTCCTACATCCTTTCTAGTAACAGCACACATTAAGATGAGTTTATTAGAATTGGTATACATCCCTTTCCCATAAATACCTGTTGTTCCTCTTCCAATTGTGTTTCCAATTTCTTTTGCAATTTCTTCTGATTTATCGGAAACAATATAGATAAGTTTTGTAAAATAGATACCTTCAAATAAAATATCAATAATTTTTCCCATTAAATAGATAGCAATTGCTGAATATAATCCAATTTCAATTTCTCTTAAAAAAATCATGTTTAAAGCAACAATCACAATATCAATTAAAAAGATAATTTCTCCCACTTTTATAGTTGGTTTATAAATTTTTGCTATATAGCTAAATAAATCTGTTCCACCAGTTGAACTGTTACATTTTAAAATAATTGCTGTACCTACTCCCATTAAAATACCACCATAAATGCAGGCCAAAAATTTATCTCCTGTTAATGGTGTCACTTTATCTAATATATCGATAAACATCGATAAACTAAACGTTCCAATAATCGATTCTACAAAAAATTTTTTCCCGATTTTTAATATGGACATTAAAAATAATGGAACATTAATGATTAGCATACTAATTCCCATTGGAATATTGAATAAGTAATAGGTGATTGTTGCAAGTCCTGCTACCCCTCCTGAAGATAGTTTATTGGGCAACAAAAATAATGATACAGCTACTGCAATGATAAATGCACCTAAAATTGTTCCTATTATCTCTAATATTAATTTTTTAATTTGTATTTTTTCTTTCAAGCTCATAACAAAAAATCACCTTTATTCCTAGTATTGGTAATTTTAGGTGATTTTATTCTTTTTCATAAAAATCATAGATTTTTATGAAATATCATTTTTTTATTTCTTACTTACTTCTTTTTTCTTTTCTTCTTCTCTTTCTTCATAAGCAAAATCCTTAAACGTTTTTGTTACTTCAATTTTTGACTTTCCTTGTTTAATGGATGCATCTTGTTTTAAAACTAAATCCACATCATAATATTCTTTTAATTTTTTAACATTTTCTTTTTTGTGTCCGATTACATTATTAACATCTACGGGATTGACTTTGACTTCTACTTCTTTTACTTTTACATTTAATTTTTTAATTTTTCCAACAATCGCATCATACCACATAGCTGATTCCACCAATTGCCTAAATGCTGGGTGATATGGTCCTGCTACCACTTCACTTTTTTCTCGACTTGGGTCTGCAATTTCATCTGTGCTTTGTAAACCGACTCTAATAATATCAATTTTTTTATCTGCAAACATTCTAACCAATTCTTTACAAGTTTCAATTGCTTGTGGTAATGGTAATGGCTCATAAATACCTTCTTCATATTCTTTTTCTAGTTTTGTATTTTTTACTACCAACACTGGATAAATTCTTACCATTTTTGGTTTTAATTTTATTAATGCTTTTGCTGTATTAATTTCGTCAATTCTTGTACTTTCTGGTAATCCAACCATCATTTGATGACCTAATTTAAATCCATAAAATCGAATTAATTTGGATGCTTTTTTGACATCTGCAAATGTATGTCCTCTATTGGCTCTTTTTAAAATATAATCATTTGAAGATTGTACACCTAATTCAATGGTTTTGACTTTATATTTTTTTAATCTTTTTAATATATCTTTATTAATGCAATCTGGTCTCGTTGATATTCTTATACTTTCTACTTTTCCGTTTTTTACATATTCATATGCTAGTTCTAATAATTCATTTTGTAATGTTTCTTCTATTGCTGTAAAACTTCCTCCAAAAAAGGCTATTTCAATTTGTGCATCTATATCTTTTATATTTGCTAGGTAATCATCTATTATCTTTTTTGCTTCTTCTTTTGTCATATTCTTTTTTTGACCACTGATAGATTTTTGATTACAAAAAATACAATCATTTGGACATCCTAAATGTGGTACAAATATCGGTATGATATATTGATGTTTCATAGATTTACCTCTTTTCTATTTCAAATTTTCTAAAGCTTTTTTTGCTGCTTGCATTTCAGCTCCTTTTTTGCTCTTTCCTGCCCCTTTTGCTAAGATTTTGCCATTAAACTTAACTTGTGCTTCAAAACTTTTATCATGATCTGGTCCACTTTCTTTTATAATCTCATATTCTATTTTGACATCTCCCTCTTCTTGTAATTTTTCTTGTAACACAGTTTTATAATCTTTATCCCCTACATGTTTACTTGCTTGTTCAATTTCTTCTTTTAGATTTTCAATAATAAATGTATTTACTGGTTCTAATCCACCATCTAAATACATAGCAGCAATCACGGCTTCTACACTATCTGCTAATATGGCTGGTCTTTTATTTCCTCCATTTATTTTTTCAGACTTCCCCAATAATAAATAGTCTCCAAAATGATGTTTTGTTGCTACTTTATATAAACTCTTTTCGCATACAACTGTCGCCCTTACTTTCGTCATTTCTCCTTCTCTTAAATTAGTATAATGTGTAAATAAATATCTACTTGATAAAAATTCTAATATACTATCTCCTAAAAATTCTAGTTTTTCGTTACTATCTATATGTTTTTCATAAGCATAAGATGTATGCGTTAATGCTTTTTTTAATAGTTCTTTATTTTGAAATCTGTATCCTATTTCTTTTTCGATTCCTTCTAAATTCATCTTTGTTCGCTTTCCTTCCTAATTCAGTCTCGTTTCATTTTGTGTTATCAATATCCCCTTAACTTATGTCTCTATTATATACTATTTTACAGATTTTGCAAGTAAATTAAGGATTTATTCATCTATTTTTAGAAATTTTTTCTACTTTGTTCTTTTTTGCATTTTTTTGTAGACAAGTTTATTTTGTTAGTGTATAATAGGGGTGTAGAAATTTATGAAAGAAGGGAAATTAAGATGTCAAATGGCAAGAATAACTCTATGAATAATAATCAAAATACCAGAAATTTGTCTGATGTTTTTAAAGAGTTACAAGAAATTCGATATTCTGGAGCAAATCAAATAAATACATCTTCAAAGCCTCATTCGGAAGCTAAAATTCAAAAGCAATCTAAAACTCAAAAACAACCTAGAATTGAAAAACAATCTAAACCAAAAGCAAAAGTTTCTTTCATTGAAAATAATAATGTATCTTTTGATAACAAAAAAGGGATTAAACTTTCGAATTTGCTAATTGTTCTTGTTGTTCTAGTTTTAGTTATTATCGCAGTATTTCCGATGAATGTATTTTCAGTTGAAACAGGAGATGATTCTACTGAAGATTCTGAAGAAGTTGTAGAAACAGCATCTATTCCTACTGATTTTGAAATCAACAGAAGAGCATTAAATATGCAAAAGATAATTTCTGAAAACTCAAGTTTTGAAAAAGTAAAAGAACAAGTTTCTGAAGAAAGAGAAATTGAATATGATATTCAAACACAACAAAACCCAGCCCTTCCAAGAGGTGAACAAGTTGTTTTACAAGAAGGTGTTATGGGAAAAGAAAATGTTTCTTTAGTAAAAACTTATGAAAATGGAGAATTTATAGAAGAAATTATTTTAGCAAAAGAAACCATCGAAGAGCCAACACCACAAATTTTAGATATTGGAACTTCAGATTTCTTAGCAGATTTAAATATACATATTGGTGATACAGTTTATTTAAGCAAAGATGCAACCTTAAGAAAAGAACCTTCAAATGATTCTGAAGAAGTTGCAGATATTAAAAATTATATTGATGTTAAACTTCTTGAATTACCAAACGAAGATTGGTGTAAAGTATCTTTTGATACAATTGAAGGATATTTACCTACTAATGTATTAACATCACCTACAAAAACACCAAGTATTATAGAAAAGAATAGAATTGAAAGAATTTTAATCAATGTCAACATTGAAATGGAATTAAATAAATCCACTGGATTAACTTTAAAAGATTATCAAAAAATCTTTAAAGATTTACCAAATGATAAAAATGGAATTTTTGAAGAAAATGCAGAAGTCTTTTATAACATGGACAAGAAATACAATGTAAATGGTATTTTTATTGCTGCTATTGCTATTCATGAAAGCGCTTGGGGAACATCACAAATTTCAGAAGATAAAAATAACTTATTTGGTTATGGTTCTTATGATGAAACACCTTATGAATCTTCTTATGATTTCAGTTCATTCGCTGAAGGAATTGAAACTGTAACAAAATCATTAGTAAAATATTATTTAAACCCAGCTGGAACCAAAATTTATGATGGAGAAACAGCAAGTGCTTGGTACTATAATGGTCCTACAGTAGAAGGTGTTAACCAAAGATACGCAAGTGACCCAGATTGGCACACAAAAGTATATTCTTACATGGAAATGTTATATAATAGACTTAGCTAAAAGGAGTCATTATGAAAAAAATTAAAATTAAACATCATAAAACTGTTTTCGTAATTTTTATATTAATATTATGTGTATTAGCATTCTTGTATTATGATTTGATTTTCAGAGTTTCTTATGCAAAAGATGAATTTTCAAGTCAAGTTGAAAAAATTGCTGAACAAAATGAAAATCCTATCTTTAAAATTCAAAAGATACTAATATATAGTAGTGCAAATGCTATTGATAAGAGTGAAAATGAATCTTTGCAAGATTTAAGTATATTACAATATAGTGATATTGCCATATACTTAGATAATACAAGTACAGTTTATGATCTTACAAATGAAAATACTGTAAAAGAATTATATATTGATAATATTAGTATTCAAACTGGTTCAGATAAAGGACATCAATATGTCAATTATAAAAGTGCATTAGATTTTGCAAAATATAAAGAAATTAAAGAATTAAATAGTGATAAAATAGAGTACAATATTGTTAATACAAATGATGAAAATAATCATACGGATTATGGAACACCAACATTTTACACAGATTGCTCAAATCCGATTACTTTAGAATATATGAATGAAGATATTGTCACAAATTATGCTGCTTCTTCTGATTCTAATACGATTTCTTTTAATGGAAAAGTACTACAAGAAGCTGGTATTGATTTGAATGATATTAATTATTCTTTAAATTTCACCATTCATATTGTTAATAACTTAGATGAAGAGTTTATCTGTCCTGTAAGACTTAAAGTAGATTTAAGTGGGGATGATGGTGGTATATATAAAGGTGAAAAAAATGAAAATAATTCTGTTTCAGGATATGAATATAATTTTATTAAGATTGTAAAATAGTTTTTAATAAATTAATTGTATAAGAGAACCCATATTATTTCTTATAAAGATATTTCGGTTCAATACAAGCTCTAAGAAAATCTAAAAATCGATTACTGAGCCTCTCCAATGGAATTGCTCCCTCAGTAATCGATTTTAATATTTTCTAAGAACTTTCCAATCACATTCAATATCTTTATAAGAAATAATATGGGTTCTCTTTCTGATATAAATTTCTATTCAATTATTTTGCCAAATTACTATAATTCATACCATTTGCCCCTAATATATTAGGATTAACTGATAATACCTCTATTTTAAAGCTCTAAATGAATTTAGAACTGCTAGAACTGTTACACCTACATCAGCAAATACAGCTGCCCACATAGAAGCCAATCCAAAGGCACTTAATATCAAAACACCGATTTTTACAATTAATGCAAAACTAATATTTTGATACACAATTTTCAACGTTTTTCTTGATATCTTCATAGCGGTTGCTATTTTGGATGGTTCATCTGTCATAATAACAACATCTGCTGCCTCTATTGCCGCATCTGACCCCAAAGCTCCCATAGCAATTCCTATATCTGCTCTTGCCAATACTGGTGCATCATTAATTCCATCACCAATAAATGCTAATTTTGATTCTTCATTTTTATTCTTCAATAACTCTTCCACTTTATTTACTTTATCTACTGGAAGCAATTCACTATATACCATGTCTAATTTTAATTCCTGATTTACTTTTTCTGCCACATCTTTATTATCTCCTGTTAGCATAACTGTTTTTTTGACACCTGCTTTTTTCAAATCTTGAATTGCTTTTTTAGAATCTTCTTTTATTTTATCACTTATTAAAATATATCCTGCATATTGTTTATTAATTGCTACATAAACAACCGTTCCCATTTCTTCTACTTGATTTATATTCTCTAAATGTAATTGTTCCATTAACTTTATATTTCCACAAGCGACTTCTTTATCATCAATTTTGCTAATAATCCCTTTTCCTGCAAC
The DNA here is from genome assembly GCA_944388805.1 of uncultured Clostridia bacterium. GTDB lineage: Bacteria > Bacillota > Clostridia > TANB77 > CAG-508 > CAG-269. The sequence goes on from CALXKE010000044.1 coordinate 6,378, forward strand.
TTCTTCACTATTCATAATTCTATTTTTGTCAATTTCTTTTCCATAAGCTTTTTGTATAGATAAAGAAATTGGATGATTTGAGTAACTTTCACAATATGCAGCTAACTCTAATAATTCCTTTGGATCAAATTCCTTTTCATTCATAATTTTTTGTACATCAAAAACACCTTCTGTTAAAGTTCCTGTTTTGTCAAATACAGCAATTTCAGTTTTAGATAGTAATTCTAAATAATTGCTTCCTTTTACTAGTATTCCTTTTTTAGAAGCTGCTCCAATTCCACTAAAGAAACTAAGTGGAACTGAAATGACTAATGCACATGGACATGATACCACTAAAAATGTAAGTGCTCTATATACCCATTCTAACATATCTGTTTTGGTTATCACAGGTGGAATCAATGCTATGATTAATGCTAAAAATACAACAATTGGTGTATAATATTTTGAGAATTTTGTAATGAAATTTTCTGTTTTGGCCTTTTTGTTTGTTGCATTTTCAACCAAATCTAATATTTTACTTACAGTTGATTCACCAAATTCTTTTTCTACTTTAATCTCTAAAACACCATTTAAATTAATACAACCACTTAATATATTATCTTCTACTTTTACTTCTCTTGGTACAGATTCACCTGTTAATGCTGATGTATCTAGCATAGAAGTTCCTTCTATGACGATGCCATCTAATGGAACTTTTTCCCCTGGTTTTACAACAATCGTATCTCCTATCTTTACTTCTTTAGGTGATTTCTTCTCTATATTTCCATTTACTTTTAAATTGGCATAATCTGGTCTGATATCCATTAAACTTGCAATCGACTTTCTTGATTTTTTTACTGCATAGCTTTGGAAATATTCCCCTATTTGATAAAATAACATAACTGCTACCGCTTCAGGAAATTCTTTAATAGCAAATGCACCAATGGTTGCAATACTCATTAAGAAGTTTTCGTCAAAAAACTCTCCATGAAAGATATTAATAACTGCTTTTTTGACAACTTCAAATCCAACAATTAAGTAACTTAATATATATAATATGATTTGTATAATCGATATTGTATTTTCATTGATATTGGCAATATTTATTTTTTCTATCAACACAGCTATTAGAAAAATAATAGCTGCTATCACAATTCTTCTTAATCTCTTTTTCATCTATTGCGTCACCTCTTTCTATGCTTCTTTTAATGTTGTATCAGGCTCTATTTTTTTTACAACTTTTTTAATTTCTTTTTCTACCTCTTTTTCTTTTCCTTCTTCAATTTCTACAATCATTTTTTCTGTCACAAAACTTACAGAACATTCTGTAACACCTTCTATGTTTTTTACGCCTTCTTCTATCTTTGCTGCACAATTTGCACAATCCAAATCTTCTAATATATAATTCTTTTTCATAAAATCTCTTTCCTTTCCTCTATTTTATCCTTTTTGTAAATTTTTATTTTTTAAGTATTTATTGTCTTATTCTTTATTAATCGTATGTAAAATACCTTTTTCTATAATATGACGTGTACAGGTATCTGCTAATGAATAATATACATTTTTACCATCTCTTCTGTATTTCACTAAATTCGCTTCTTTTAAAACTCTTAATTGATGTGAAATTGCTGATTTTGTCATATTAGTTAATACTGCTAAATCACACACACACATTTCATGAACATCCAATGCCCACAATATTTTTATTTTTGTACTATCACTAAATATTTTATAAAAATTTGCTAATGCTTCTATTTTTTTATCAGATAACATATGGTCTTTTACTGTATCAATGACATCTTGATGAATACTATTACAATCACATGTTTCAATTCTTGCAACCATATTTTTCCTCCTTTCTATACACAGTTGAATATTTATTCAATTATTCTTTTATTATATTATAGTTGAATGATTATTCAATTGTCAATACTTTTTTATATTTTTATTGACAAATTTATTTTATTATTATATTAATGTTTTAGTTATGACTTTTTATATAGATAGGAGCTAAAAACTATGGTAAATGTTGTTCTAGGAATTGTAGAAAAAGAAAAGAAAATATTATTAGTAAAAAGAGAACGTGGTGATTTTGCCAATTTATGGGCTATTCCTCGGCGGCAAAGTCGAAGAATGTGAACATATAGATGATGCCATTGTAAGAGAAATGTCTGAAGAAATTGGTATTTCTATGAAATTTGTAAAAATATTAGGAACTGCTACTGAAATTATGCATGACAAACATTCTACAAGTTTGTTATATATTTGTTTATTAAATATGGAAAATGAAACTATCATTTCTTCTCCAGAATTTGAAACCAAATGGTTTTCTATAGAAGAAATTAAAAACGCTAATAATATTGTAGAAAGTGATAAAGTATTTATTAACCAATTTTACTTTCACCATGATAAAAACTATTTAAAGTTAGATTGTTACCGCGATGATACAGGTAAATATTATTGGAAATAACAAATGATATAAAATATTTTTAAGAACTATAGAGTATCCTTATTATGAAAGGAATTTTTAAAATGAAAGATAAAATAATTTTAATTCAAGGCGCAATGGATATTGAAGTTGAATACTTTATTCGTAATTTAGAAAAAAAAGAGAAACATATAATAGCAGGATATGAATTTTATACAGGTTACATTCATACCTCAAAAATCATTATTTCAAAAACATTAGTAGGTGTTGTTAATGCCACTACTGCTACCACTATTGCCATCATGACTTTTCACCCAGATATTGTCATTAATCAAGGAATAGCAGGAGCACATAGAACCAATATTCACATTGGTGACATTGTTATTGGTGAAAAATGTTGCAATATTAATGCTTTTTCGATGCCAACAAAAAAAGAAGGATGTTCTTCTAATCCTTTTGAATGGGAACCTAATAAAAGAGGAGAAGAAATACAAAATGGAGATAAAACATTAGTAACGGTTTTTAAAGATTTCTTTGAATCCAATTATGAAAATGGAATTTATACAGGAATATTAGGAAGTGGTGATGTCTTTAATCGTGAATATGATAGAATTATGTGGTTACAAAAACGTTTTCATCATCTTTCTGAAGATATGGAAAGTATAGGAATGTATTGTGTATGCAATCAATTTGAAATTCCTTGTGTTGGGATTAGAATCATTTCTAATAATGAACTTACGAATGAGAAATTGGATAAAGAGCAAGCAATTAGATTACAAGAACTTTTTATAAAATTTTTCAAAACATAATTATTGAAAAAATTTAATTCTAATACCTTGAAACTTATTGATTTTTCTTATGAAATATTCTCAAACATTAAAACACTTACTATATTCCTTAATTCATTCAGCAAAAATTATATACAAAATATTTTTGTTTGACTAGTCTTTTTGACTAGTCCTATTTTTTGTTATTCAAAAAGCATAATAAAAAGCTCAACTAATATAAGGGCTGTTTTCTCTGATTGAATTTTATTGCTAATCACTATATTTTCTTTTATACTCATATCAAAATGATAAATTAATTAAACCTCGAAAAGATTTAAGTATGATAAAATAATTTGTAGTCTGATTTCACAATTGAAATGATTATCATAGTTTAATTATTTCAAACAAATTAAACTGTTTATCAAAAAATAAATTGAAAATTTTAAGAAAATGAGACAAAAACAAAAAATATTTTCTCTAATATATATATGAAATAAATATGCATATTGATTTATATATTGAAAGAAAGGGGAGGAAAAATGGAAGAATTAATAAAGGAAGCAAAAAAAGGAAATCAGGATGCTTTTACAAAAATAATTATTGATATAGAACAAGACCTATATAAAATTGCTAGAACAAGATTCCATTCAGAAGATGATATTTGCGAAGTTATACAAGAAACAATAATCGCAAGTTTTTATAACATAAGAAAATTAAGGAACATTGAATATTTTAAAAGATGGATTATAAAAATATTAATTAACAATTGTAATAAATTGTATAAAAAGCAAGTCAAAAATGGATCTATTTTAGAATATAATGATTCAAATTTAATAAGTCATTACGAAAAAAATGAATATGACATCGTAAATTCTGAATTGGATTTTGATGAACTAATTAAAGATTTCAATTATAAGGAACGTGTAACTTTAATATTATATTATGTTGAAAATTTAAAAACAAAACAAATAGGAAAAATACTTAAAGAGCCAGATAGTACAATCAGAAATAGGCTAGCCAGAAGCAAAAAAAAATTAAAAAACAAATTAGAGAAAAGAGGTGATTACTATGGACAATTTAGATAATAAAATAAAAGATATTCTATCTCAAGACATAAATTTAAGTCTTAAATATAAAAATATGATTAGGAATACTCTACAAGAAACAAAAAAATTTAAAAGTAATAAATTAATAAAACCTGTTAGAATAATATCTGCAACCTGTGCATGTATAATTATTACGACATCAATAGTATTTGGTAAAGATATAGGCAACTTTTTTAAAAATGTTTTTAATACTAGTAAAGGAATAGATACTGCTGTTGAAAATGGATATATAGTTGAACCAAATATGGAATATATCAGTTCAGAAGGCATAGATGTAAAAGCAGAAAATTTATTGATGGATGATTATAATTTAAATTTTACTTTAAACATAAAATTTAGTGAAAATATTCAAAGCTTAAATGTTAATAAAATAGAATTATCAGATTTAATAATAACGGATGAAGAAAATAAAATTATATATTGTTCAGATAAAGTAAGTTTTGATGATTATTGCGAAAAAAATTCTTTAAATTATACTTATCTTAATTTTAATAGTGATTATATAAATAGTGGAATTAATTGGTATATAAAATCAAAAAATAAAGAAGAAAATTCTTTAAATTTAGTATGTAATTTATATGGAGAAGGCTATCCTAAAAGTAAAAAGATAAATATTAGTTTTAAAACAATTAATATATTTAATGAAGAAGATTATGAAAGTAAAAATATAACTATAAAAGGAGAATGGAATATACCTATTGATATACCAGAAAAATTTTATAATCGAACTTCTATATTATATAAGGTTAAGAGTTGCAGTAATCCAGCAGTTAATATAACAAAAGCGGAAGTAACTAATACTGGAATGAAATTCGAATTCTTTATGCAAGAGGATAAAATATATGAAGAAAATGATAGTGAAGAAGTTATTAATCAAAAAATTGCGGAAGCTCATAGAAAATCTCAAGAGGAATTTTTAAAAAATGCCCAAAGTAGTGACTTTTTTGATAATTATATGGGACCTTTTGGAAGAAATACATATGTAGAAACAGAAAGTGGAAAAAAATTTTATGCTTCAGAAAGTAATTTTGAAGATAATGGATACTCAAATGACTTTATTACAGGGGTTTTAAACTATTGGCAAACATATGATTTAACTTCTTATGATACAACACAAAAGTTAAAAATATATTTACAATATGAAGATCAAGATATTTGGATTGAATTAGAAAGATAAATTTCCTTTTTCCTTTTTTTCCTTTTAGATATATAACCAGAGCTGGTACAGAATCGTTACCGCTGGGAATTTATAATATAGGTTCGTTCACTTTTACAGATACGAACCTTACACCCGTAAAAACTCCGCAGGGTCGGTATATTGCCTTTTCAATGGGATTTAAAAAGGCATCTATTGATACTGGAATCGGCGCAGTAAAACTTACTGTTCATGTCAGAGATGCAATAACTGGTCAGGTAATTAGTGAAAATTTCACTGCTGACAACATAGCTACTAGCACATGGAGTGTTATGGTAACAAAACAGATTGACTTGGGATATGCAAACAGACCTATTCAGATCTGGTTTGATGCAAGCTCTTTGGGGCAATCCAATGGAAACTTTAGAAGTATTAGTGTTCAGTCACTGACTTCAAATGTATCAAATGAACCATGGTAACATGAAGAAACTGTATAACATAACTATTCATTAAATAAGTAAACTTCCTGATTTTTCCTCAGCTTAGTTATATAAGCTGAGGTTTTTATAATTTATTTAAAATTGTAAAAATAATTTCATTAACTTTAGGTTTAAAAGGATAACTATAATGAAAATATGAAATTAAATCAGTTTCACTATTATTTAATATCATAGACTTAATAGATTGTTTTATATCACAATATATTGTATTCACTTTTTTATTATAACGTTTAGCAATAATTGGATATATATTCTTTTTAAAATTCCCATCAAAGTAATTTTTTACTTTATATACTTCAACTATTACTTCTCTTAAATATCTTGTTCCTATATGTGAAAAATTAAAATTTAATTTTCTTAATTCAACATCAATCATATAATTCAACTTGTTAAAATCTTCTTTTGATTGAATTAATGAATTTAAATTTTCTATTAATGAATCGAATCCTCCCCCTTTTATTACATAAGAATATAAATAAGGTGATGACATAATCTTGTTAATTAGTGTTATTTCTCCAGAAAAAACAATAATAGAATTTTTATATTTATATAAACTTTCTTTTTCAATAAAATTAATTATGTCCACTCCAGAAAGAGCAGATAATTTTAAATCTAAAATAATTATATCAACAATATTTTCTTTATTTTGTCAAAAAAAAAAACGTAGGAATACTGATATATCAACATTTCTACGTTTTTTCAATGGAGGCAACAGCCAGAAAATAACCAGCCTCAAAGCATCGATTCATTGGAATCAGTTCTGTTTGGTCCCGCTATTTATCCTTTTTCTTTTTGTTGGTTTTCGCAAATAAAACTCCGATGATTACTAGCATTACTGTTAGTACTGCTATTATACATACGATGGTTCTGTCTCTACTGTCTAATCCACCAGTTTCTACTGTGATTATCATTTCTGATGCATCACTGTTATCTTGTTGTATCATATCTACATATTTTGC
>CALXKE010000045.1 GCA_944388805.1 uncultured Clostridia bacterium
TCAATGTACTAATTAATTTTAAAAAATTTTTAATTTTTTTCATAAAAAGACTTGACATTCATATAGTTAGTCTCCTTGTACTTACATGAGTGTTTCTATACTATTCATATTTATGAATATTTATATTCTATCATGGAGAAGAAAAATTGTAAATTGTTTTGTATTACCTTATATATTACTTATATTTTCTGTTCTAATAATTAACATAAACAAAAATGTGAAATACGATAATTTATTAAAAGAAAATATATACTTGAACAAAATCATAAATATTTTTTTTAATTTACATTCGAAAACATATACTTCAATTAACATTAATGAAAATAGATTCAACTTTAGATTATCTAGTTCTTCAGATATTGATATTATAGTATATATTTTTTATATGTCGATTATTTATAATTTAAAAAATGTGTCTTTATTTCTATCTATAAGGTTATGTGCCATTTCCATTTCTTCTGGTTTATTAATATAAATAATTTTAAACTTTCCTGAGGTTGTTTTATTTATATAATCATGTTTAACTTCTATTATATGTATCAATCCCCAATATAACCATTTACCATCAATATTTTCAACTAAAAAATTTCTTACTGGTGGCATTTGATAGTTTCGAATACTAGGTTCGTCTTTAAATTCAAATATTTTATCCTTAAATTGCTCTGCCATATATGGTGTTTTTAGATGTTGTCTCCAATCTAATTCTTTTGGAAAACCTTGTTCTTTTGTTATTTGTAAAGTATCATTAATTTCTACATATGATCCCATTATATACCTCCTTTATAAAATCTATTTTATTTGCTCAATAAAACCATTTTTTACATCTTCTTATAATAAAATTTCAAATTGATTTCATGCCCACCATAATATTTTAATATTCGTTGCATTCTTTTATTCTCATCACTAGTTGCACAAGATACTATTTTTATCTCTTGATTTTCTTCCCTTAATTTTTCTATTAATTTAAAGAAAACTCCATATTTTCTATATTCTTCTTCAACAAACATTTGTGAAATCCATAAAACTTCACCATCATTAGCCCAATAAAAGTATGAATATAATATCATTCCTACAGGCTTATTATCTATTTCTGCTACTAAGCAATTAAATTTAGGATTATCACAAAAATAGTCTTTATCAATATTTTCCCTTAAACCATTCGTTTTTTCTGTATCATTAACATCGTTTATTATATTGTTAGCATGTATAATAAATTCTTTATGATTTTTATTAGCTTTTAATACTTTTATTTCTTTCATTTTTTACCTCTTATATAAATTCTAAGAATTTCTTTCAATTTTTAATAAATCAAGAATATGTAGATTTTTCAAAATTTGTTTGACAAATACTAAAAATATGCTATAATATAAATATAGAAATAGAGAGCCACAATAAAGTGGTCGCCGATTAGTGATATGAAATGCACACTCTAACCTGCAAGCAGAGTGTGTATTTCTTTTAGTTTTGTTTGCCTAAAATATGTACAAGTACAATAATCAAGGCTATGTTTATGATAGTTACTGATACAAGACCAGCAAATAATAATTTTATTGTCAATAATAAAAATTGTTCTACCATACACACCACCTCCTTATAGTCGGTGGCGACACACTTCTGCTTTTCCCTATTTCTTGAATAGCATTATATAAATTATTTAATCATAAGTCAATATAAATGTTCAAATTCTTGTTTATTTTTGAAAACGTTCCAATACCCTAAATTTATTTGTACACATTCTTTTAATTATATTTTATTTTTTAAAGATGCTATTAATCTTTTTACTATCAAAAATAAATTGTTTTTAGGTATAAAAATAGACTTATCAAAACTTGAAAGCATTGATAAGTCTATGGTGCAGATGGCCGGAATCGAACCGGCACGGAGTTTAACCTCCGCAGGATTTTAAGTCCTGTGCGTCTACCAGTTCCGCCACATCTGCATATTTGAACTGGTTTTATCTTGACGACAATAGTTATTATAATATTTGTTCCTTTTTTTGTCAATAGGTTTTCCTATATTTTTTTAAATTTTACAAAATTTTTAAGAAGCCTGTATAAAATTAGGCTTCTCATGGGTTAATTTTAAGTATTATCTGTTCCTGTTCCTTCTGTTCCTTCAAAAGGTATGAATTTATTTACAACGCTTTCTGTTGATACATCATCTGCTCTAAACATCATAAATGATGTATTAATTTTATTTTCAACTAATTGTTCTACTTCTTCTTGTGTTGCATGTTCTGCTAAAACTAATTCACTAACTAAAATTTGTTTTGCATTGTTTAACATTTTTTTCTCGCCTGTTGAAAGTCCTTTTTCTTTTTGTTTAAAACTTAAGTTTCTTACAACATCAGCTATTTCATAAATATCTCCGCTCTTCATCTTTTCCATATTATCTCTATAGCGTTTATTCCAATTTTTATCCATAGCTGTTTCATCTTGTTCTAAAACTCCAAATACTTTATCTGCTGATTCTTTGTTAATTATATTTCTAACCCCAACTTCTTCTGCTTTTGCCGTTGGTATCATTACTTTAACCTCACCTGGCATTTTTAAAATATAATAAGACTGTTTTTGTCCTAAAATATCTTTTTCCTCTATTGCATCTATTGTTCCTGCCCCGTGCATTGGGTATACAATTTTGTCTCCTACATTGAACATGTAAGTCACTCCTTTCAGCATTTTAATTTATTTGGCAGAAAAAATATAATAAAGTTATGTCAATACCTTTTAATAACTTTATTGGATTTTTTAACCATATCTATTATACAACAAAAAACGGTAAAAGTCAAAGCCATTACCGTCATTTTTTATTTATATTTTCTTTGTAATCCTTATCGCTCTAAGAAGAATTTTTTTTACATGTTTTTGGATTTATTTTGTCGTTGATCCGAATCCTCCAACTCTTTCTCCTTCTGCTACATCGTCATCTGTTACTAAATATTTTTGAAAAATTGCTTGTCCAATTGCTTCTCCTTTTTTTATGACTACATCCTCTTCTTTTATATTATAAAATGCAAACATGAAATGACCATCATTATCAGGATTTCCATAATAGTCTTTATCGATTACACCAACACTATTTGCCATAATTAATCCTTTCTTTTTTGGATTAGAACTACGATTATACAATAACAATACTTCATCATCTTGCATATATGCTTTTAATCCTGTTTTTACTAATGTTGGATTTGTTCCTTTTTTAAAGCTTGGAATAACCGTATCTTCTGCTGCTTCTATATCATATCCTGCACTATATTTTGTTTTTCTAATTGGAAGATTTATTTGTTTATCTTCAAATCCTTTTGCAATTTCAAATCCTCTCTTTTTTTTCATTTTTTAGTCCTCCTTTTTATTCCATACATTTATTTTATCGTTTGTATTTTTTCATAATATCTTATAATTGTCAAGTGTTCCTTTGAGGGATTTTGGGGACGGACTCATTTTTCCCTTTTTGCTTAAATAACTTTAAAAATATATTAAACTTTATAAAAAGGGAAAAATGAGTCCGTCCCCAAAATCCCTCAAGTTGCTCCCCAATTTTCCTCAAGTCCGTCTCCAAATTTCCTCGAATCGTGCCTTAAATCCCTTAACTAGAAAAACAAAACAGACTACTATTTCGTAGTCTGTTATTTATCTTTATCCTCTTGATTCCACTATCAATTTGATACCTGTTCTATCTTCTCCTTCTACCTCCACCTCTGCAAATGCAGGTATGCAAACTAAGTCTACACCTGATGGTGCTACAAAGCCTCTTGCTATTGCAACTGCTTTTACCGCTTGATTTAATGCTCCTGCTCCGATTGCTTGCATTTCTGCTCTGTTTGATTCTTTTACTAATCCAGCAATTGCTCCTGCTACTGAATTAGGATTTGATTTTGATGAAATTTTTAAAACTTCCATTTTCTTTTGCCTCCTATAATTTTTATTTTTTTGTTGCAACTTTTACAGTCTTTATTTTACAATATCTGGAAATTTGTGTAAAGCATTTTTTATAAAAATTTATAGGTTTTCATCGCAATAAATCTACTAATTCGACATTTTTATTGTGTATAAAAAATTCTCTTCTATTTACCCATATCACGTTTTCTATATATTAATTCTTGTTATAGTTTTTACTTTATTTGTCTGATTATCAATATCATAAATAACACCATTTAACATGCCTTCTCCTGATGCTACTTTGTATCGTTCTGGTAATGATGTTTCAAATCGTTTTAATGCCACAGAAACATCCATTCCTAATGCTGAATTTTTTGTTCCCGTCATACCGATATCACTAATATATGCTGTTCCTTTTGGTAATATTTTTTCATCTGCTGTTTGTACATGTGTATGTGTTCCAAAAACTGCTGTAACCATACCATCTAAATAATATCCCATTGTGATTTTTTCTCCTGTTGCTTCAGCATGAAAATCTACAATGATAATATCTACTTTATTTTTTATTTTATTGATAATATCTTTTGCTACCAAAAATGGATTTTCTGATAATACATTGATATAGACTCTTCCAATTAAATTGATAACCGCTATTTTTTTATTTTGACATTCATATATACCATATCCTTTTCCTACTACCCCTTTGGGATAATTAGCTGGCCTAATTAATTTAGGATGATCTATAAACTTAAAGATATCTTTTTTTCCCCATGTATGGTTCCCCATAGTTACTACATCTACATTTTGAGAAATAATATCCTTAAAGTTTTTTTCTGTAATTCCCATTCCTTCTGCTGCATTTTCTCCATTGACAATTACAAAATCAATCTCTTCTTTTTGTCTAATTTGGTTTAATTTATTTTTTAATTCTCTAATTCCAGTTTCTCCAATAATATCCCCTACCGCTAAAATCTTCAAAACCATTCCTTCTTTCTATATTTTTTATAGTATATATCATACTATATTTTTTTCGAATTCGCAAGAGTACATCCATCATATCATAGGGTGAACTTTTCATAAATTAATTTTACAGGGTGATTATATCACAAGTTATTCATAACCTCTCTTAAAAAAATTGCTTTCTCTGACAGACTGCTATATCAGTCTCCAAACAACAAAAAGAACTCAGTTTAAAAACTGAGTTCTTTTTGTATGTTTTTATTTCATAAGAATCAATATAATTTTTTTGTTTTACAACTCTCAAAATAAACATTAACATTTCATATTTTATTTTCAAAAGAAAAATCATCTTTGTATCTTTAACTTTATATAAGATTTTTCCTTATTTTGCATAATCAACTGTTCTTGTTTCTCTAATAACATTAACTTTAATCTGTCCTGGATAATCCATTTCATTTTCAATCTTTTTAGATACATCTCTTGCTAAAATTGTCATTTGGTCATCTGAAATCTTTTCTGGTTTTACCATAACTCTAATTTCACGACCAGCTTGTATAGCAAAAGATTTTTCAACGCCATCAAATGAATCTGCAATTTCCTCAAGATTTTGCAATCTCTTAATATATGCTTCTAATGTTTCTCTTCTAGCTCCTGGTCTTGATGCTGATATCGCATCTGCTGCTTGTACTAAAACAGCTTCTAAAGTTTGAGGTTCTACATCACCATGATGTGCTTCAACTGCATTAATGACTAATGGATTTTCTTTGTATTTTTTCAATACTTCTACACCAATTTCTACATGGGTTCCTTCCATATCGTGGTCTAATGCTTTTCCGATATCATGTAATAAACCTGCTCTTCTAGCACGTTTGGCGTCTAATCCTAATTCTTCTGCCATAATTCTTGCTAAATTTGAAACTTCTATTGAATGGTTTAATACATTTTGTCCATAACTTGTTCTGTATTTTAATTTTCCAATTAGTCTTACTAAATCTGGATGTAATCCAATCACACCTGTCTCTAATACAGCTCTTTCTCCTTCTTCTTTAATGGTTGTTTCTAATTCTTCCTTAGCTTTTTCAACCATTTCTTCGATTTTTGCTGGATGAATTCTTCCATCATCGATTAGTTTCTCTAAAGCAATTCTTGCAACTTCTCTTCTTAATGGGTCAAATCCTGATAATACGACAGCTTCTGGTGTATCATCGATTATTAAATCAATTCCTGTTAATGTTTCCAATGCTTTTATATTTCTACCTTCTCTACCAATAATTCTTCCTTTCATATCATCATTAGGAAGTGGAACAATTGATACGGTTGTTTCTTGTGAATGATCTGCTGCACACTTTTGTACTGCATAACACAAAATTTCCTTTGCATTTTTATTTGCATCCTCTTTTGCTTTTTGTTCTTTTTCTCTAATTAGTGCTGCTTTTTCTGCTGTCAATTCTTTGTCCATTTCTGCAAGTAATCTTTGCTTTGCCTCTTCTTTACTTAAAGATGCAATTTTTTGAAGTTCGACCATTTCTTGTTCATGCAATTTGTCTAATTCTTCTTTTTCTTTTTCGATATTTTGTCTTTCATTTTCTAATTCTTGTTCTCTTTTCTCAAAATTTTCTGCACGTTTTTCTAAATTCTCCTCTTTTTGAATTAGCCTTGCTTCTTGTTTTTGTACTTCGCCCCTTCTTTCTTTAATCTCTTGATCCAATTCTTTTCTATTATTCATAATTTCTTCTTTAGCTTTGAAAATCTCTTCTTTCTTTAGATTTTCTCCTTCTTTTTTTGCTAAATCAATTAATCTTTTTGCCTCGTTTTCTGCTCCTTGAATTTTAGATTCTGCAACTTTTTTTCTGTATACCATTCCTACTAGAAATCCTATTGCAAGTGAGATTAAGACAGCGGCGATAATGATTACAATAGTCATAATCATACACCTCTTTCTTATTTAATTTTCAATGTTCGAAATAAATATATATGTTTATATGAAATATATTTTTTCCTACCATATCTATTTTATCTTTATTATTGTAAACTGTCAAGCATTTTGACATAAAAACCATAATTCCATTAAATATACCGATAAAGCAGATAGCTTTTTATACTATCTGCTTTAATTTTTAACTATTTGTCGTGTTTATTTCTATTGTATTTCCATCAGATGTCATTTGAATGGTTCCATCTTCATCTGTTCTATATATTTCACTTCCAATATTGTTTAATTTATTTATTGTTTCTTGTGTTGGTAATCCATAAGAATTATCTTTTCCAACCATAATAATTGCATATTTCGGTTGCACTTGCTCTAAAAAGCTTTCGCTACTACTGGTACTAGATCCATGATGTCCAACCTTTAATACATCTGTTTTTGGCCAACTGATTGTCTCTTCATTTTCCTCTTCTGCATCTCCCATAAACAAGTAACTCGTATTTCCAAATTCTAATCTAAAAACAAGTGAGGATACATTTAAATTATCCTTATCTAATATAGGCTCTGTCATAAATTCTCCCACTGCTTGTCCTAGCTCAATTTTGTCACCTTTATTAGGTGCTGTTACTGTTAAATTTTTGGTTTCTATCGCATCTAATACATCTTCAAATGTTTTCGTTGTTGTTTCGATTTTTGGCATATAGATTTGTCCAATATCAAAATTGTTTATCACATCATCTAATCCTCCAATATGGTCTTCATGTGGATGTGTTCCTAATAAATAATCTATCTTTGTAATTCCAAGATTTTGTAAATAATTGACAACTGTTTTTCCTGCTTCATTTGTTCCTGCATCTATTAACATGACTTCATCTTGATTTCGAATTAGAATACTATCTGCTTGTCCAACATCTATAAAATCTATTAACAAATCTTCTTGTGCGACAAATTCCACTTGTTGTTCATTTTGTGTATTTGTTTGTTCTACCATATTGGAAACTGTATTTACAAATTCCTCATTCGTACCTAATATTCCTGCAATCCCTACGATAATAAATGCAACAATTCCTGATAATAATTTTTTCATACTTGTTTTTTTCTTTCTTGCCATCTTTTGTCCTCCTCCAGTTTTTACATATATCTTCTTTTGTGTATCCATATTCATACAATCTTTAATCAATATTGCAAGATAACTTTAGACATAATCTTATCTCTTTTATAATATCTGTTATCTTAATTCCACAATTTATTCATTTTATCTTGTATTCGATTGACTTCTTCCTGTGTTCGTTCTTCATTATATGTATATTTTCCATTTACATATTGCAAAATGCTTCCCTCTTTTATATTTTCTGGTAACATATCTCTTTTTACGTTTTTTATCTCATTTGTCTTCCTGTTTTCTAATACTACATATTCCCCTTCAAATCTATCAACAGAATATTCTTCTATTGCATCTAATTTTTTTGCTAATTCCATCTCTTCTGAAGTGTTATTTTGTTTAATTTCGTTTTTCAGATTTGTAACCTTTTCTTGTATTTGATTAAATATTTCTAAATCCAATAATACTTACCTCCTTTTAAAATAATGTATATTATCTTAAAATATCTAGCAGTATATAAATAATCTTTACCTTATTTATATACTGCTAGATAAAATTTGTCAATCTTTATTTTCTTTTTCAATTACATTTCTTTTTTTGAAACTACATAATTAAAAATATCTTGTTTATTTTATAGTTATAAATTCATATTGATTTCCCATAGCTTTTATAAAATTCATCAAATCTTCAAATGAAATCAATATACTTGCTTCATTTGTATTTGGATGGACAGCTAATAATTTTCTATCTTTTAAATCTTTGTCAATTAATACTTCAACTTTCTTTTCTTCATCATGGATTAATCCCATAGGACTTACATGGCCTGGTTCTAAATTTAGATATTTCATTAATCTTTCACTTGATGCAAAACTTAATCTTGTGGAAAGCACTTGTTCTTGTATTTTTGCCATGTCTGCTTTTTTATCACTACATAATACTACTAAAAAATGTCTTTTTCCTTTTTGATCTCTTAAAAATAAATTTTTACAAATTTCAGCTCCTTTAAAGATTTTTTTATCCAATGTATTCATATCTTCAATTGTATATACTGGTTTATGATTTAGCAATTCATAATGAATTCCTAACTTTTTCAAAGTATTTAATGCTTCCTCCATATTTACTCTTAGTCCTTTCCTAGTATTTATTTTCCACACGTATCTTCTTTATATAGTTTAAACTAGCTTGCATTTTTTTACAAGCTAGTTTATTCATATTTTTTAATTATTTTTATCTCTATATACTTTTATAATATCCTTAAATGTCATTTTGGTCCCATAATTTAATATCGCATTTGAATAAATCTTAATAGCCACTTGTGCAATGATTAATATGGTAATCACTAATACTACAATTGATAATATTATCTCTGAAGTTGATGCAATTCCCATCATAATTCTAAATGGCATACAGAATGGTGATGAAATTGGGAAAATGGCTGCAAATTGGTTTAATTCGCTTGTTGGATTCATCATGGTAAAATATGATAAATAGAATCCAACCACTGCAAGTATAGCAACAGGTGTATTGGCTGATTGTATATCTTCTGGTTTGCTAACTGTTGAGCCTGTTAATGCATATAGTAAAGCATATGCAAAATATCCTAAGATAAAGTATATTATTGTCATAATTCCTAAATATGGTGTCATCATTGACATATCTAAAACTGCATTTAATAATTCTGGATCTAAAAATACCTTAGCAGATATTAAGGCTACACCAACAATTAAGCATATTTGTATCAATCCTACAATACCAATTCCTATGGTCTTTCCTAATACAATTGTTCTTGGTGATGTTGATGTTACCAATGTTTCCATGATTTTTGAAGTCTTTTCTGTGGTGATTGAGCTTGATACTTGATATGCACAGAAATAGATTGCATAGAACAAAACAATAGATAACATCATTATAACAAATAAGTTTCCACTAACTTCTTGCTCTTCCGTTTGTTCAATTGTAAACTCAAAATTTGGAGATAGACTTGCCATTTGTTCTTGTGTCAATCCTAATTTTGAAATTTGTAAATTTGTATATAGCGTATTTAATGCATTTATTAAATCTTCTGGAGCAGAAGCTACTTGTGTCATATTTTCTACAATATATCTTAATTTATAGGTTCCATCTTCTTTTCGTTCAATAATTATGGCTTCATTTATATCTTTATTTTCTATTCTTCCTTTTATATCATCAAAAGAAACTTCATTATTGGCGACTTGAACATTATATCCTAAATCCATTTGATTAATACTTTGTAATGTTCCTTCAAATAAATTGGTACTATCTACAATTAATATTTTTGTTTCTCCTACATTTTCATTATCACCAATAATAGCTTTCATAATATTGGGAATATTAATTCCTATAACAATCAATACTAAGATAATTAATGTTGATATGATAAAAGACTTTCTTTTTGCCATATCTTTTATCGTAAACGCAATAACTGTTTTTAAATCTCTCATATTACTCACCTACCTTCTCTATAAAAATATCGTTAAGTGTTGGTTTCTTAATCTCAAACTTATCTACTTCTATATGGTCTGTAACCAACTTTTCTAGCAATTGGCGAGCTTTATCTTCAGAATCAATTTTAATAGAATATTCATTATTTTTAGAAAACTCTATTTCCATATTAAATTCCTTAATATATTCATCTATATTCTTATCTGTTGATAATTCTAATCGATTTGCTCTATATCCTTCTTTAATTTCCTTTAAATTTCCTTTTAAAACAGTTTTTCCTTTATTTAATATCAAAATGTCTGTACAAAACTCTTCGATAGATGCCATTTGATGGCTAGACATGATAATATATTTTCCTTCTTTTACTAAATCAATAATAACATTTTTTAAGATTTCTGTATTAACAGGGTCTAATCCACTAAATGGCTCATCTAGTACAACTAATTCTGGATCATGAATAATCGCTGTCATAAATTGAATCTTTTGTTGATTTCCTTTTGATAACTTCTCAGCTGGCATTGGTATATATTCTTCTACTTTCAATACTTTTGCCCATTTTTTTATTGCTGCATCTGCATCTTTTTGACTCATACCTTTTAATTTTGCAAAATACATCAATTGGTCATATATTTTTGTTTTTGGATAAACACCTCTTTCTTCTGGTAAATATCCAAAATTCACACTTTTTCTTTCAACCTTTTTTCCATTCCATGTAATTTCACCTGTATCTTTTTTTATTATTCCTAATAACATTCTAATAGTTGTTGTTTTACCAGCACCATTTGTACCAAGTAATCCAAATACACCTGGTTTATCTACTTCAAATGAAATATTATCTACTGCTTGTTTACCAACAAACTTCTTAGAAACATTTTCAAGTTTTAATCCCATCTTTTATCCTCCTTTGAATTCTTTGGGGACGTGCCAAAATGGACATTTAAGAACAATAGTGGGCTATTTCGACATTTTATCTGTTTTGGACATTTCAAAGCCCACGTCATTGTTCGTGTGCCAAATTTTACAAAGTAAAATTTGCGTACAATGTTTGCAATTTTAGAAAAATCAAAGATTTTTCTAAAATCGTCCAAAAGGGACAGTCCTTATTTTTTCTCATGTATTATATTATTTAAATTTTATATTTACAATAGTTTTGTGACATTTTTTTATCGTTTGTCATATTTTAATAATTATCCTTATTAGTAAATTTTTATTATTAGAGTACTTATATGTTGTAATTTCAATGATAAAAATTATATTTCATCTAATAAAAAAATAGAGATATTCTTTAAATCAATATCCCTATTTTTTATATAGTTCTGCTATACTAAATTATATCTTGTTATAAGTTTCTAATATTCCATTCCTTTGTCATTGCTTTTACTTAAATTTAAAACACGATTATATAAATTTTCTATATATTGAGTATCTTTACTTTTTTCTGCTATTTTTTCTAGTAAGTTTTCTATCCTATCCCACTTACTGATTGCATCTGCTTGAATTTCTATATTTTGAGATTGCATTTTTACATATACATTTTCTCTTTGCTCTTGTATAAATTTGTGTATGCAATTTATCATCATTTGCGTTTGATTATTAACATTTTTCTCTTCATTATCCCTGTGATTTTGTGTACTTGATTTTTTACTAAATGTTTTGGAACTTGTTACTGCTAACTTTTTCCTATATTCTGCATTTCTGTCTAGTTTTTCTCTGTTATGTATTGGATCTTTAGGAGTACTTTCAAGTGGTTTTATAGTCGACTGCGTACTCTTCATTTTTGGAAGTACTGTTACTTGTCGTGTCATTGCTTCTTGTTCTTCTCGTTCTACTCTTAATTCTTCCTCGTACTGGGTTCTTAATTCTTCATCAAATGACCAATGCAATATCAAGTCATATTTCGCCATATCAAATATTTGTGCTTTCTTTGATTTAATTCTTTCCATAATTCCATTGACTACACTTTTATCTTTCTTATCTGTTATATTGAAAGTTTTTAAAACTTCTTTTGCCTTTCCTTTCATATTTCTTTTTTCGCAGATAGCAAGTAAGCTAACTATTTTTTCAAAATCATTTAACTCTTCGTTTACCTCTACTTCATTAATTAATTGATTGTCTACTTTATCGTAGTATAGTTTCGTTTTTAAACAATCTAACATTTTTTTCTTATTATTTCTACTATTTACTGTATTGTTTACTTTCGTTTGTTTTATCTCTTCTTCTATTCTAAATATTTTTTCATACTCTTTAATCATTGCTATCTGATGTTGAATTTTTTCATTATTTGGGAATCTCTCTCCTATTTCTTTTGCTCTCTTTAAATTTCCTTCTTGTATGGCTATTGTTACCATTTGCGATTGAATTGGTGCAT
>CALXKE010000046.1 GCA_944388805.1 uncultured Clostridia bacterium
AATGCTTTTAATTTTGTTTCAAAGTTTAACCATTCTTCTTGTGAAAATGCAAATAAACATCCATCTAACCCTTTTGTTACGATGAACTTTTCTCCCATATCTTGTCTTAATTTTACTGGCATGATTAATCTGCCTTTAGCGTCTAGAGAATGCTCATATTCACCAATTAGCAATGGTCTTCCACCTCATTTCCTTTTTCCACCACTTTGTACCACTTCTCTCCACTTCACCTAAATTCTAATATAACTTTTTTGATTTTGCAATACTTTTTTCAAATTTTTTTATATTTTTTTCATTTTTTTATTTATTTTTTTGATTTTTCTATGAATAATTAGTTCTTATTTGTTGTTTTTCTCTAATTATAAGTTCGTTCTATTTTAATTTTCTAATTGATATACTTTTATACAAATTGGTAGGGAGGAAAGTCTATGGATAGTAATGAAAAATATTTAAGAAAAAATATTGGTAGAAAAATCAAATTAGCTAGATCTAGAACAAACTATACACAAGAAAAATTAGCAGAAAAACTTTCTTTATCAACAAGATATATCAGTCAATTAGAGAGAGGTATTGCTTTTGGAAGTGCCACAACTATCATCAATCTTTGTAAAGCACTAAATATTAGTTCTAATTTTCTTTTTGATGATTTAATAGACAATCAAGCTTCCTCTTTGAATGATTTAGTAGATGATAAGTTTTTAGAAGCTTACTTGAAATTGAATAATTATAATAAAGAAGTTGTTTATTTATTGACAACGCAACTTGTGAAAATGCAAGAAGAAAAAAGTGGTAATTATAAGGATGCATAAAAAATGAACCGAATTAATTTAATTCGGTTCATTTTTTATACACTTTCCCCTTTATATTTTCTATTAATTTTTCTCCTCAAATAATTCTTCAAAATGAATCTTCATATACTACGCCAATTTTATTTTAATATTCTATAAATTTCACTACTTTCCATTAATTTATCAAAGTCAGATTTGTATAATTTATCTTGTACAACTCTGTACTTTTGCTCTATCTGTATTTACTCTATATCCAACAGAGATTACTGCATCTAAATTATAGTAATTTGTTTTATATTTTTTTCCATCTGAAGCAGTTGTCAAATAATTTTTGACAACTGAATTTTGTTCTAATTCTAGTTCTTTAAAGATATTACCTATATGATAAAAGACTATTTCCTTGTTAGAAATAGTCTTTTTGATTAATTAATCGTTGTACTTGTTGCACCTGTTCCCACCACTTCTTCTTGAAGTGAGCGCCATGTATTACAACCAACAATTCCATCTACAGCCAATCCTCTTGTTCTTTGATATTCTCTTACAGCATTTTGTGTCGCTGGACCAAAGATACCATCTAATCCATTGGTGCGATATCCCAAAGTATTTAAGTCATCTTGTGCAATTAATACATAATTGCTTAAACTTCCTCTTTTTAATTGTGGAAAACCTCCTGTACTGCAAGCAGGAGATCCAAATCGTTTGTCAAAATGTACCCATGTTGGTGTCAAAGAAATTGGCTCTACATATGTCCATACCCCTGAATTATTGGCACTGTTCCAAAGCACTCTTCTTCTCTCTGCTGATAATGTTTGCCCAACATCAAAAGCCACTCCTGCATAATGTTGACTTTGGTTTCCATGTCCACCTTCATATGGTCTTTTAAAAGCAAATCCTACTGGTATTGGTCCGCCAAAAATATATCTTTGACTATTCCAACTTTGCATGGTTCTTTTTGTTGTCCATAGTATATTACTTTTGCTTGAACCTCTAAATTCTCTTACTCTTAATGTTCCATTTGTATTATATGGCATTGGGTCAGCTTCATTTCTGTAATAGGTTTCCATTCTATCTGTGTCATTGTTAAACACTAATATTTTTGCCATAAACATAATCCTCCCTATATAGCTTTTATTACTATATATATGAGAGAATTATTTTTTTGTGACTATTTAAAATTCTTTTTTGTATCTACATAAATACTTCAATATTACACACTCTATTACTTCCATCTAATTTTATCTTATTATCCACCTCTTCTCCATTCAACAATACTTTTTCTACTCCCGTATTTTTTTGATTTTGATTCATAACTTTTATATTATAAATACTATCCTTCCATTTATATCTCATTAAATATTCCTTCCAATCTTTTGGAATGCATGGTTCTATCGTTAAATATCCTTCTTTTATTTTTAAACCTAATATATATTCGATTCCAGCAGTATAATACCAGCTACTTGAACCAGTATACCAAGTCCAACCTCCTCTTCCAGCTAAATTTCCAGCCCCATAAATATCTGCTGCAATAGCATATGGTTC
Source organism: uncultured Clostridia bacterium (assembly GCA_944388805.1). Classification (GTDB taxonomy): domain Bacteria; phylum Bacillota; class Clostridia; order TANB77; family CAG-508; genus CAG-269. The sequence goes on from CALXKE010000046.1 coordinate 2,328, forward strand.
TACCTTATATTTACTACTAGCATCTTTTGTTCTTGCATGTTCAATTGGATTAATCATTCGATAAAATTCTAAGGCTTTATCACCAAATCCTAATAATGCTTCTGCAATAATTGCCCAACAACTTGCATGTGTGTATTGTCCTCCATTTTCTCTAACACCTGGTAAATAAGCTTTGATATATCCTGGCTCTAAATGTCCTTTTTCAAATGGTGGATCTAATAATTTTATAATTCCATTTTCTTTATCCACTAGATGATTTTCTAAACTTTCCATTGAAATATATTTTTTGTCATTATCCCCCGCTTTTGATATGATACTCCAACTTTGTGCAATACTATCAATTCTACATTCATCATTTTCCATACTACCTAATACATTTCCATCATCCATAAATGCTCTTTTATACCATCTACCATCCCATCCGTTTGTATTTAATGCTTTTTTCAATTGGATTTTAATTGTTCTCCATTTTGTACTTCGATTTTCAACTTCTTCCTTTTGAAATTTATCTTCATGATATTTATTTTCATTTTCTGGTTTTACATTCTCTTTTTGAGCCAAGTCATTCCTTTTATCTTTTCCTTCTAAGTTTTCTTTCTCTTCCATCATTTCACATATTGGAATAAATCCATCTAAAATGTTATACAAGAAAAACCCTAACCAAACACTTTCTCCTCTACCTTTATTTCCTACTGTACTAAATCCATCATTCCAATCACCACTACCAATTTTCGGTAATCCATTTTCTCCAAAGTTGAAGCTTTTTTCGATTGCTCTGATACAGTGTAAATAAATACTTTCTTGTTTTGTACTTGGTGGATATTGGTCATATCTTTCATCTACACCTTCTTCTAAGATTTCTCCTTTTAAATATGGTGTTTCAATCTCTAAAATAGTATTATCTCCTGTAAAATGAATATATTGTAGCACAAGATATGGAAGCCATAATAAATCATCTGAAAATCTTGTTCGAATTCCTCTACCCGTTTCTTCATGCCACCAATGTTCTACATCTCCCTCTTCAAATTGATGTTTACTATGTTTGATAATTTGCTGTTTCAAAAATTCTGGTGAAATATATTTTAAAGCAATGGTATCTTGCAATTGGTCTCTAAATCCAAAAGCCCCTCCTGATTGATAATAGCCACTTCTTCCTAAAAGTCTACTTTCTAATGTTTGGTAAATACACCAGCCATTTAACAAAATATTGGTTGATTCTAATGGGGTATACACTTGAAGTTTTCCTAATAATTCTTTCCAATAATTTTTTACACGTTCTAATTCTTGTCTACAATTTTGTAATTTACTATATTTATAAGCTATATTTTTGCAATCCATTATGGTTTCTTCTGCTCCTAAAACAAAAGCAATTTCTTTATTGGAAAAACTTTCAATTTCTACTTCTATTTCCATTACCATACATGTATCTCTACCCATTGCATTACTATTATTTAATCTAAGTTTTTTGATACCTTCTGGATTGGATAATCCATTTTTCCCTAAGAAGAATTTTTGGTCTCCTGTATAGCTTTTTATTTTTTCACTAGATGACATATATAATTTAGTATTATCTATTTCACTAGCATATACATTACATGCCGTTAAAGTATTACTATTTCTATCAAATTGCATACGAATGTTTCCAGATGTTTTGAATTCGTCTTCTCCAATCACTGGTTTGATATAATAATATAGTTTCAGGTATTTTCGATTTGGTGTTTTGTTGCTTAAATGCAACATACCGATTTTACAACTATCTTCTTTTGGAACAAAGACTTCTAATTCTTGCTCAATTCCTAAATGACTATGAATATATTTACAATACCCGAACCCATAGATAACATTATAGTTTCGATTATCTGGCATTGGATTTAATCCTAAAGACCATGCTTGTTTCGTATCCATATCTTTTACATAGATAACTTCTGATGGAATGTCCAAACTTGGATTATTATTCCAAGTGGTTAATCGATTTAATCGACTATTTTTGTACCAGCTATATCCTCCCATATTTTCTGTGACGATGGTTCCAAATTTTTCATTTGCCATAATGTGTGACCATACTGTTGGCAAGCGCTTTTCCTGATTCACACATATCCAATATTCTTTTCCATCTTCTGAAAAAGCTCCATACTCGTTATAATATTTTAAATTTTCTGTATCTTTTAAGATATCCATATCTTCTGTATTTTCTTCAATAAATTGATTTGTGTTTTCTTCTTCACTAATTTCTTTATAGTTCTCTAAATAGGTTTCTTCTATTTCTTTTAAATTGTTTTCTAAGTTTCCTTTTGCACAATCAATTGTGATGACTGATATAAATTCTAAAAGTGTAATATCTTTTTTGTCCATTTCCTCTTCATTTAGTATAAAAATGCCACCTTTTATATTTTTCAAATATCCCATGTGTTGGTTTAATATGGTTGACTCTATTTCTTCTCTTACATAATTTTCATAACTATATTTTTCTTCATCTATAATGACAATTTCTGTTTCTACATTTTTGGTTCTAAAATATTCATAAGCTTTTAAAACTTCCTTTAATCCATCTGCATCATTTGCACTTTTCATTTTTACTAATATGATTGGCAAATCTCCTGATATTCCGTATTTCCATAGTTCACTTTGCTTGAATGATTGTATCTGTTTGATGCTTTCCTTTTCTACACTTTTAATGGAATCGTCAAACAAAATATATGCCAACATTTTTTGAAAACTCTCTATATCTTTTCCTTTCACATTTAAATATCTGGTTTCTGCTTCTACTCTGGCTTTTGACAAGTCAAATTCATTTTTTACATTTTCGAAAGACATATATTTTTCTAAGTTTTGAACAGTTTGTTCTTTATCCTCTTCTACAGATACTATAAAATCAATGACTACCTTTTCCTGGCTTTTTATTTTGATAGTTCTTTTCAATGCTACTACTGGTTCTGTCACAAGTCCTATTTTTTTAGAAAATGGCAATGAGTCTTTGACCATTTTGGGTATTGTTAAATTTCCTCTTCCTATAAATTTTTCTTCTTCGGTTTCATATTCTAAGTCACCAATTCTATTTTCTCTACTAGCATGTAGTGTTGTGGCTAAATAGATTTCTTTTTCTCCTAATTCTCTTTTCTTCCTTTTTACGATTAAAGCTTCATTTTTTTCATCATATTCATATACCAAAAATAGATTATTAAAAGCTGGATGGGCATAATATCGTTCTTTGGGTACTAAGATAGGTTCAAAATATCCTGTTAATTCTACAATTTCTTCTTCGTTTCCTAAGTTTTCTAATAGGATTCTTCTCAATTCTACTGGTTCATTTGAGGCAACGGTTGTTTTTATCTTCGCTTTTATATTTCCACTTGTTATTTCTTGTTCATCCTTATCTGGCATAAATCGAATTTGATATGCATTCCCCCTATTTTGTGAATAACTTGAGCTAATGATTTGTTTATTCTTGATACTTTTGATATAAAATATGATTCCTTGTGTATAGTCATCTGTACGTTTAAAATGATTGATATACATATTTTTATATTGACTAACACCCTCACCTTTTTGATTCATTGCTATCATATAATTTTCATTAGAAATCACATTTCCTGTTATCAATCTTTCATCTATTTTGTTATAACTTCTTACAATATAATCTTCGTAATCTTTGTATTTTAATTTTTCTACTTTTTCTTTATCTTCTTTTGTAATAATGGCTTTTTCTGGCATGGTTTCTTGAAGTAAGATGGTAACTGCTTGTATTTCTGGATTTTTCGTAAATCGTTTTTGTAAAATCAGTTGATTGATTAAATTATTGATAGATAATAAAATTAACCCTTGATGATGTGCCATATAGGTTTTGACAACTTCTGCTTCATTTCCTTTTCTAACTCTTTCTGGTGTAAAATCTATTGACTCATAAAATCCATATTTGTTGTACATACCATATTGCTCTAATACTTTTAAATTTTTTACCACTTCTTTTGGAATATCTGTAATGGCTAATATACTACCATAAGAAGATACCACCATTTCATCTGCTAGTCCTCTTTTTAGTCCCAGCCACGGAATTCCAAATGCTTTATATTGATAATTGGATTGCAAATCTTTTAAATTAAATGCGGATTCGGATACTCCAAATGGTAAATGCATTTCTTCTGCATATTTCATTTGACTCATCATCATAAATTTGCAAGATTCATCTAGTAGGCTACCTTTGTATTTAGGAATATTGATATTTGGCATTAAGTATTCAAATGCGGTTCCTGACCAAGAAATTAATCCTTTATATTTTCCCAAAACGGTTAATGTTCTACTTAAATGATTCCAATGTTTTGATGGAATATCTTTTTTCGCAATGGCAACTAAACTTGCTTGTCTTGCTTCTGTTGCTAATAAATCATAATACGAATCTGTTAGTTTGTTTTCTTCAATATTGTATCCGATGGAAAATATTTGATGTTCTTGACTATACAAATAGGTAAAGTCTGTTTGATGAATGGTTCTTTCAATGATTTCTAGCATTTCTTGTATTTGATTTTGTAATTTTACCTTTTCTTCTTCATTTGTGATATCTATTTTTCTTTTAGTTTCTATTGATTTAATCCCTTGTTCTTTTGATAATGCATTTTCTTCTGATTCTATTTCATATTCTTCTTTATTATTTTTATGTTGTCTACTTTGTTCAAATCTTAAATCATCATAGTTTTGTAATGTTTCTTCTACTTCTTCTAAATAAGCTTTTGTCACATACAAATATCCTACAAAATTCCCACTATCTACTGTTGAAATATATCTTGGTCTTAATGGTTCTTTTGTTTTTGTATCATACCAATTGTATAAATGTCCATTCCATTTTTGCAAACTATCCACTGAGGTTATGACTTTATATAATAAATCTATGGTATCTGGTAATGTTTCATATTGTAAATCATAACTTGAAACAATGGCTAAAATCGACAATCCTATATTCGTAGAAGATGTCCTTGCAACAATTTTTTGTTTTCTATCTTCTTGGTAATTGTCTGGCATCAGATAATTGTTTTCTTTGTTAATGTATTGTTTAAAGAATTGCCATGTTTTTCTTCCGATTTCTAGAACATATTCTATTTCCGTTTTATCTAGTTTTTCAATTGCTTTTTGCTCTTTCTTCTCTTTACTAATATACCACATGATAAACGGTGTAAAGGCCCATAAAATACCGAATATAGTTTGAATAATAAAATCTCCAAATCCTTTGTTCGTTAATGCAAGTCCTATGGTTATAATCCCCAAAGCGATATTAAACCACATTTGTCTTACATATGACATCACATCATTTTTTGCTTGTTTTTCCGCTTCTTCTGATGTCATCCATTCTAATAATTTCTTGTGGCTCACCCATTTTCGATACAATGTTTTGACTATGGCTATGAAAGAAATATATGCTTTATATGGTAATGCGCCTATCGTTATTACTATTCTGAATATAATTCCTTTATATCCTGATATTCTAGGTGAGAATTTCTTTTGCTTATGTTCCCCTTCTTTTTTTACTAACATGGTGTTAAAAATTTCTAATATATAAGGCATGACTACTGCTATAAGACTTATCGCCATAAATGGATATGTTTCAAAATGATATTGCTTTCCTAAGATAACAAACAACATCAAAGAAATGATAGCCATGATTTCAATTAAACTTCTTCTTAAATTATCAAAGATTTTATATTTTGAAAGACAATTTAATGGATTTTGTATATTTCCTATTTTGCTATTTACTTTTCTTTTTAACCAACTAATAATTTGCCAATCTCCTCTTATCCATCTAGATAATCGGTTCATAAAACTATTATATTTTGTAGGGTAACCATCCATTAGCATAATGTCTGTTGCTAAACCACAACGTAAATAACAACCTTCTAGCAAGTCATGACTTAATACGGTGTTTTCTGGTATGGCATTTTTTAATACTTTTGAAAATACCTTTACATCATAGATTCCTTTTCCTGTAAAAATTCCTTCCCCAAAATTGTCTTGGTATAAATCAGAGATTGCATTTGTATAAGAATCTATTCCCCCTGCTCCTGCAAATATTTGTGTAAATATGGTTTTATACGAAATATCTAAATTAATTCCAATTCTTGGTTGAATGATTCCATGTCCTTCTATAACAACATTTTTTTCTTCATCAATGACTGGTTTATTTAAAATATGTGCCATTGCCCCTACTAATTCAAACGCAGAATTCAAAATTAAATCTGTATCTGCATCTAAGGTAATTACATATTGTATTTTGGGAATGCAATCTTTGTATTCTTCTATGGTATTGGAACGAAATGGATTTTCTTCATTTCCTAATAGATATTCATTAAATTGTGTGAGCATCCCCCTTTTTCTTTCCCAACCTAAATAACAATTTTCTTTTTCATTCCATTCTCTTTTTCTGTAGACAAAATGAAAAATCGGAAAATCATGTTCTTTCGAATATTTTTTATTTAAGTTTTCGGCTAATTGAATTCCTGTCTCAATCACTTCATTATCGATTTTTTCTTCTTTCATAGTACTTTCTGAGCAATCGCCTAATAAAGTAAAGTACAAATTCTTGGATGCATTTGCAATATAATACACTTCTAATTTGTGCATCAATTCTTTTACTTTTTCTTTATTTTTTAGGATAGTTGGAATGACTACCATACATGCATGGTCTTCATCAATTCCTTTTGAAAAATCTATTTTTGGTATTGGTTTTGGTTTTACCACTTTACTTAGGATATATTGTATAATTTGTGTCACAATTTCTGATGATGGAATCAATAAAATGAAAAAACTCAATAGATATATTCCTATATTTTTGGTATATACATTTAAAATACTACTAAATGCAAGTGATACTATCATTGATATAATGATATTGGTTGCGATATATAATTTTTGTTTCGTATTTTCTTTCATATGTTTCGGTATTTTACACTGTAATTCTTGATAAACTTTTTCAATTCCTTTATCAAGGATATAATATCCTATATGTGCTTTTTTTCCATTATTTTCATTTTCTTTTGCTAATTGTAAAATCTTTTTGGCTATATATATTTCTGATATTTTTGTTTTTTTCGATATTTCTTTAATAATATTTCTATAACTTTCTTTTGTCGGATTATCCATTTTAGAATACACATCAGCTGGATCTTGTTTTAAAATTTCTTCTACTCCATTTATTTTTTCAAAAATTTCTAAAAAATTAATTCTTTGGATGGTCTTTATACTGGTAATACTATTTCCAATCGATACCTTTTTAACGGCAATATCAAAATGTTCTTTTTTGATAACTTCTTGTACAGTTGTTCCTGTCATTTCTACAATTTCATCTAATATTTTTAAATAACGATATCCTTTTTTTCCATATCGCTTTAGGATATATGACATATATTCAATAAATGGATATTTGACATCATGTAACATATCTTTTTTGATATTTTTTAGATGATATATAGGATTATCTTTATTTTCTTGTGGTGTTTCAATTAATTTTCGTACAATGTTTTCTGCTTTCATTTTTTGTATTTGACTACTATATATTTTTTCACAAATTTCTCTAATATTTTCAATAATGGCTATTTGAAGAAACAAACCAATATTCCAAATTTCTTCCATGCTTAATGTCTTTTTTTCTTGATAACTTGCCAAATAATCTTCTAAATCTTCTTTTTCAATTTTATTATCTGTATAGGCTACAATTTCTGCTGCTAATACATATATTCTAGCAAATCCTTTGTATTTTCCATTCGCAATTCCTAGAAAATTCATGTATTTTTTTAGTGTTAATTCTTTTTGGATTTGTTTTACGGTTTCTTCTATGATATAGAAATTATCTAGCAACCATTCACCTGCTGGATGTGTATTCATTCCTAATTTTACATGTTCATTCAATAAGTTATATACCATTTTTATCGTTTCATAATTTTCGATTAATTGCGGAATTGGATATGTTTCTTTTGATGGTTTATTGGTTAAGTTATGGTTTGATGCTATTTTTTGTAAATGGTTTTCTAATTGTTTTTTGTCTAATATTGTTCCATCAATTTTTAATATTTTATTTGTTTTCAAAAAAATTCCACTCCTTGCAAATATGTTTTACACATATTGTTTGCAAAGAGTGGATTTTTTATACTCTTCTGTTATTTTTTATTGCATTCCATTTTTCGTTTTTATTTTGATTTATATAATTTTTTTATACTATAAGATTCATTTTTCCCTTTTTAATGTTCAAATCCATCATCATTTCTTTGTTGCTCTTCTTGTTGTTGTACTCTGAATTGATAGTAATCAGAAAAATCTTCATATGCTTCTTCTAAATCAACATCTTCTGGTAAGCCTACATATGTTTCATCATTTTTCACATATTCTTTTCCTCCGAAATTTGCATATTGTACATCAATTTCTGTTTTTGTATAATCAATTGTTCCAATTCCTGCAACTAAATCTTTATTTTCAGTATTTACTAATATATATTCATCTTGAATATCCCTTGCCTCTATCCATTCTTCTCCTTCTGGCAAATTTCCATCTACCAATGGATTTTCTATATAAATCTTTTCTCCGTTTTCATCAATTGCTTGTCTAACATGTGCTTCTCCTACATTATCTCGGAAAATAATTCCTAAATCATCTTTATCAATTTTTTCTTCTTCTGGTAAATTTTCATTATATTTTTCTAAAATTTCATCAACTACATTTTCTAAATTTTCTTGTGTTTCATTTGTATTTTCCCCTACACCTTCTTGAAGTCCTTCTAAAAATTTTTCTCTATCTGTTTTTGGTTTTTCATTGTCTTTTCCTTGATCGATATCTGTTTCTTGTCTACTAGGACTCACTGGTTCTGGTTCTGTTTTTTCTCCCGAATTTAATGCTAATGTTACACCACCAACAGTTATTCCTATTGCCCCTAAAAATACAGCTATTCTTTTTCCCATCCTCTGAAATAATGTTTTATTTGCTTCCTTTGTAGCCTTGCTTTTCTGATTCGGACTAATTTTTTCACCTGTCTCTCTTTCTATTTCTTTCATAATTTTATTACGCTCTATATTTCTATGATATATCCATCTTTCTCTCCAGTTTTTTAGTATTCCCATCTTATTTCCTCCTTAGTTCCTTTTTATTATATAAAAAAATTGAATTTTATCTTAACTTTGAATAATTTCTTCTGTATATAACCATGTTAATTCTTTTATATTATATCATAAAAAAATATATTGTAAACTTTTTTTATTTTTTTATTTTTATTCTCATTTCTTTCACTTTCGACAAAATTCTTCATATGATATATAAAGCAACTTAAGTTGCTTTAGAAAGGGTGATTTTAAAATGGAATATAATAAAAAACCATGTCAAATTTTGGATGTTGATGGAGTTATATCTGGAGGAAAACAATTTGATTTAGACATTACTTTACCTGAAGACAATCGCGATGTCATCTATGGTGTTGTAAAAGATTGCTTTAAAGAACCAGTAGCAGATGCAGTAGTAAAATTAGTTGAAATTGTTTATGAGTGTGGTAAAGAAGAACGTAGACCAATTGGGCATACGTTTACAGATTGTGAAGGAGAATTTGTTTTTGGTCCTTTATGTCCAGGAAAACAATATGCTATTCAAATTTGGGTAAATGATAC
>CALXKE010000047.1 GCA_944388805.1 uncultured Clostridia bacterium
CCAATCTTCACACCTACTACAAAAGCACAAGAAGGACATGATGAAAATATTTCTTTTGAAGAAGTTTGTAACCTAATTGGAACAGATTTAGCAAATAAATTAAGAGAAAAAACAATTGAAGTTTATACAAAATGTTCTGAATATGCTGCAACAAAAGGTGTTATTATTGCTGATACAAAATTTGAATTTGGACTTGATGAAAATGGTGAACTAGTTCTTGGAGATGAAGTATTAACTCCAGATTCTAGTAGATTCTGGGTTGCAAAAGACTACCAAGTTGGAACAAACCCAAAAAGTTTTGATAAACAATATCTTCGTGATTGGATAAAATCTAGTGGATATAATCCTGAAGGTGATACACCAATTCCAGAAGATGTGATTATGACTACAAGACAAAGATATATTGAGGCTTATGAAATGTTAACAGGTAAAAAATATGAATAATTCTAAAAAAGGGATTTTGGGGACGGACTCATTTTTCCCTTTTTTTATTTTGAAATACAAAAAAATATAGAATATAAAAAAATGAAACGATTTTGCGTATCTAAATTTGAATTTAGAAATTATTAATAAACCTGTGATTCTCTTGCATTATGCTTTTTATATATAAAGCAACAATGAAAGAGAATCACAGTTTTATTTAGAATTTCTATGAAAATTTAGCTTATACAAAATTGTGTAATGGTTTTATATTCTATATTTTTTGATTTCTCACTTAAAAAGGGAAAAATGAGTCCGTCCCCAAAATCCCTTTTCTATTAAAATTTAATCTTCTCAAAACGATCTTTTTCAAGAGTTTCTGGAACTTCTATTGGATATGTTCCTGTAAAACATCCATAACAAAAATCATTTATTTTACATCCTTTTGCAATTTCTTTTAAACTATCCATACTTAAATATTCTAAAGAATCTGCTCCGATTTTTTTCTCAATCTCTTCTTTTGTCATTTGATTTGCTATTAATGCTTCTTTTTTGTCAACATCTGTACCAAAATAACATACGCCCACAAAGGCTGGTGATGCCACCCTGATATGTACCTCTTTTGCTCCTGCTTCTTTTAATGTTCTAATAATTCTTGTGATGGTTGTTCCTCTTACAATGGAATCATCTACTAAGACAATTCTTTTTCCTTGGACTGTTTCTCTTAAAGGATTTAATTTTAGTGCAACTAAATCTTTTCTTTTACTTTGTGCATTTTGGATAAACGTTCTTCCTATATATTTACTTTTTGTAAATACCATATCATACGGAATTTTAGATTCTTTCGAATATCCTAATGCTGCATCTAATCCAGAATCTGGAACACCTGCTACAATATCTGCTTCTACTGGAGCTTGTTTTGCCAAATATCTTCCTGCATTTTCTCTAAATATATGTACATTGATTCCATCTATAACAGAATCTGGTCTTGCAAAATAAATATATTCAAATATACACATTCCTTTTCTTTCATTTGGCATATATTTTTCACTCTTTACTTGATTATCTGTAACAACTACAATTTCTCCTGGCTCTATATCTCTTTCAAATTTAGCACCTGTAATGTCTAATGCACAACTTTCTGAAGCAAATACAATATCATCACCTAAATGTCCCATACATAATGGTCTAAATCCTTGTGGATCTCTTACAGCAATTAATTTTTGAGATGACATGATTAATAAAGAATAAGCACCTTTCAAAATTTTCATTGTATTTTTTACAGCTTCTTCAATTGAATTTGTTTTAATTCTTTCTCTTACAATAATATGGCAAATAACTTCTGTGTCACTAGTTGTTGTAAAAATTGCACCTTCATCTTCCAATTGTCTTTTTAATTCTAGTGCATTTGTGATATTTCCATTATGAACAATTGCCAAGTTTCCTTTTTTATGTCTTACCATCATAGGTTGAGCATTTTCTTTTCTACTTTCTCCTGTTGTTGAATATCTAACATGTCCAATTGCCATTTTACCTGTTGGTAATGAATTTTGAATATGTTTTGTAAACACATCAGATACTAACCCTAAATCTTTGTGAAAATGAATCACACCATCTTCATTTACTGCAATTCCACAGCTCTCTTCTCCTCTATGTTGAAGCCCTGATAAACCTACACATACAGGTGTTACCACATCTTCATTATTTTCAATTCCATAAATTCCATAGATTCCACATTCTTCTTTTATTTTTTCTCCAAACATTTTCCACTACTCTCTTTCTATTTTGTTTATCTGATAAATTTATTATATCAAAAAAATCTTTTTTTGTCTTTGTCATTATTTTCCTTTTTCTATCCATGCATAAAAATCTTTGATTTTGGCATACATGTTTTTCTTAGAAATTCCTTTCATTTGACATTTGATTGTGTTTTTGCTACAATGCAATCAAATCATACAAATTTATATAAGGAGTTGTTTATATGTATAATTTAGTTGTTTTTGCTTCTGGTAATGGCTCTACACTACAATCTATTATTGATGCTATTGATAAAAAAGAATTACATTCTCAAATTGTATTAGTTGTTTCAAATAATCCTGATGCTTTTGCATTAGAAAGAGCCAAAAAAGCAAATATTCCTACTTATGTAATTAAAAATAAAAATTATCAAGATATTGATAATGAGTTATATGAAGTATTATCTCATTATGACATTAACTTAATTGTTTTAGCAGGTTATTTAAAATTGATTGGTGAAAAACTACTTTCTAACTATACAATCATCAATACACATCCTTCTTTACTACCTAAATATGGTGGTAAAGGAATGCATGGTATGCATGTTCATAAAGCAGTTATCGATGCTAAAGAAAAACAAAGTGGCGTAACTGTTCACTATATCAATAACGAATATGACAAAGGTAATATCATTAGTCAAACCGTTGTTGATGTTTTAGAAACAGATACCCCTGAAACATTAGCAAGTAAAGTACAAGCTGCTGAAAAAATACAATTAGTTAATGTCATCAAGAAATTTGAAACAGGTGAACTTTAGGGAAAATTCCTAAAGTTCTTTTTTGGACATTTTGAGGGATTTTGGGGACGGACTCATTTTTCCCCTTTTTTTCTATATTAATTTATATGTTATTACATGAATTATCTTCAAAATTCAATTATATATAAAGAACTATTCTCTTTCTAAAGTTTACATATGACAAAGCTATTAAATCTTAAAAAGGGAAAAATGAGTCCGTCCCCAAAATCCCTCAAAATGTCCACAATTAGACAATTTTTAATGTTCGTAAATTTCTCCAATATCTTTTCTATAATCTAAATTATCACTAATATTTCCTTCTAGCGCTTTATATGCTTTTTCTTTTGCTTCTTCTAATGTATTTCCCATTGTTGTTATACCAAATAATCTTGAAGTTCCTACAGCCTCATAGGTATTTCCTTCTACTGGTTTTGTGCTTGCAAAATATATTTTAGCAGCACTTTCTTCAATTGCTTTTTTATTAACTGTAAACTTACATGGTTCTTTACTTTTTTGTATTGCATAATCTGGGCTTACGACATAAATGGTAAATGTATAATTCTTTTTAAATTTACAATTTTCTGTACTTAATTTTTTGTTAAATATATTTTCTAATACTTCTGTAAACGGTGTTTCTAAAGAGTTTAGTACATTAAGTGCTTCTGGATCTCCAAATCTTGCATTAAATTCGATAAATTTAATACCATCTTTACATTTGAAAAAGCCGCCATAGATGACACCTGTAAATTCTAAACTGTCTTTATTAACATATTGAATCGTGTCTTTTATTAATTTACTGCATACATCTACATCTTTTTGCTCTAAGAATGGTAATAATCCATTTTCGAAACTAAGACAACCCATTCCGCCAGTTCCTGGTCCTTTATCTTCATCAAAACGATATGGATAATCAAATGTAATTGGTGTTACGACGATATTTTCACCATCTGTTAATGCCATAACAGTAAATTCTCTACCTTCTACTTTATCCTGTACAATAACACTTCCGTCAGATTCTAAGCAAGATTTCGCATAATCATATCCTTCTTGTTTTCCTTTAAAATGGATTCCTCCTACTTTAACACCTTTTCCTCCTGTTAATCCTTCTGGTTTTACAACAAAGCTGTCATCATTGTAGTTTTTCATAACTTCGTCTAGTTCTTCAATAGTTTTTACACTTTCGTTACGAATAACCATTTCAGGTGCTAATTGTTTAACAATATCTAAAGCATAGGTTTTACTCCATTCTACTTTTGCTCCTTTTGATGTTGGTCCAAAGGTTTGTAATCCAAGCTTTCTTGCTAAATCAATTAATCCTTCTTGTAGTAGATTATCTTGGCTAACGACTGCTGCTTCAATTCCTTCTTCTTTTACAAATTTTTCTACAAGTTCTTTATCAAATGGATCTCCTATAATATATTTTCCATTTGATTTTTCTACTTGCTCTACAATTGATGGATTTGCATATGGTAATATGGCATATAGCGCATATCCTTTAGCAATTTGTTCAGCAAGTACGGCTTCTCTTCCACCATTTCCTAGTAATAGACATTTTTTCATATATCTATCCTCCTTTTTTATTTTTATTTATGTTAAATTCCAGCTAGTCATATCATATTTTTTGCTTTCTTCTAATACTTGTATTTGTTTTTGAATTTCTTGTATATCTTCCTCATTAAATGGCTCAAATGTATCATAAAATCCTGTATCTTTGTATGGAAAATTCAAAGCTTGTCCAAAAGGTTGTGTTTTGGAATCTCTAGTTCTTCCATACAAATGAATATGAAAAACTGGTTTTGTTCCTTCTATATATGCCCAATTTCCATTTTCTTGATAATTGATTCTTTCTATTTCTAAGCCCCTATTTTTCATTCCTTTTACCATTGCTTCACTAACTAACATCGTTAATCTCATAACTTCTATTGCTTCTTTAGGACTCAAATCTAATCTACTTGCAAAATAGTTCTTTTTTGACCTTATCCAAATATGTCCACCATCTTCTCTGGAAATATGTGGCACTTTTGGTACACAAGCAATAAATGTTTCTGTCTCATATATTGTGACATCGTTCATATTATCTCTCCTAATCATATTCATTTTCTACTTACAGTAGATTATATTCTGAAGATAATGTTTTTCTTAATTGTTCTGCATTTTCAAATACAATCCCATGAATTCCTACTCTTTCTGCATTTTTTACATTTTTTTCATAATCGTCTATAAATAATGTTTCGTCTGCTACAATTCCTGTTTGTTCTAATACAATCTTAAAAGTTTGCTCATCTGATTTAACAACTCCTATATCATAAGAAAATATCTTTTTGTCAAAAATCTCTAAGTCTTTATTATTTTCTTCGATATATTCCATCCATTCCTTAACATGGTCTGATAATAATATCAACTGATAGTTGCCTTTTAGTTCCTTAACAATTTCCATTGTTCCTGGAACAGGTTGATTTAAATTTTGACGAATAGCTATCTTTAATTGTTCTATAGAAATATTCCAATTTGTCCCTTTCAATAGTTCTTCTAAATATTCTTCTTCACTTAAATTTCCTCTCATTAAGTCTAAAAAGTATTCATACTTAAACAACTTCTGTTTTTTAAACTCTTCTTCTGGAATGGCATATTGACGTTCTATTATTTTCTCAGTTCCATGATAGCCTGATATAATGACTTCTGATAAATCAAATATTATATTTTTAATCATTATTTATATCCTCTCTATACATTTACTTCAATTGTAGCATCTTGTCCTAAATCTTTATATTTCTCTAAAACTGGATTTACTCTTTCATTCATAAAATCTTCTACTTGGTGAACAGCTCTTCCGCATAAATGGTCTGGATTTAAGATATGTAAAATCTCTTCTTCTGTCAATCCAAATGTTTCATCTGCTGCAATTCTTTTTACTAAGTCATTTGGTTTTCCATATTCTTTTACTTGCTTTCCAGCTTCCATAGAATATACTCTAATTTTTTCATGTAATTCTTGTCTATCTCCACCTTTTAGAACAGCATTCATTAAAATTTCTTCTGTTCCCATAAATGGTAATTCTTGCATCATATTTGTTTTTATAACATTTTTATATACCACAATATCACTTGAGATATTTGCATAAAGAATTAAAATTGCATCTACTGCTAAAAAGCTTTCTGGTACGCAAATTCTTTTATTTGCTGAGTCATCTAATGTTCTTTCTAACCATTGTGTTGCTGCTGTAATACTTGGATCCATTGCTAATGTCATGACATGTCTTGATAAAGAATTGATTCTTTCACATCTCATAGGATTTCTTTTATATGCCATAGCTGATGAACCAATTTGTCCTTTTTCAAATGGTTCTTCTAATTCTTTTTCATGTTGTAATAAACGCATATCATTTGCAAATTTAGAACAACTTTGTGCAATTTGGGCTAATAAGTTTAAAACTCTTGAATCTAGTTTTCTTGTATAGGTTTGTCCTGATACATTATATACTTTTTCAAATCCCATTTTTTCAGCAATTTTTCCATCAATTTGTCTTACTTTATCTTCATCTTTAAATAATTTCATAAAGCTTTCTTGTGTTCCTGTTGTTCCTTTGCAACCTAATAATTTCATATGACTTTCAACAAATTCTAATTCTTCTAAATCTTCTAGTAAATCTTGCATCCATAAAGTTGCTCTTTTTCCAACAGTTGTTAATTGTGCTGGTTGGAAATGTGTATATCCTAAGCAAGTTACATCTTTATTTTTTTCTGCAAATGCTTTTAAATTTTTAATAACAATGATTAATTTTTCTTTAATTAGTTTTAATGCTTTAGACATTAAAATAACATCTGTGTTATCTGTTACATAGCATGAAGTTGCTCCTAAGTGGATAATTGGTTTTGCCTTTGGACATTTTAGTCCAAATTCATATACATGTGCCATAACATCATGTCTACATTCTTTTTCTCTTTTGGCAACAATATCATAATCAATATTATCTACATTTTTCTTCATTTCTTCAATTTGTTCATCTGTTATATCAATTCCTAATTCTTTTTCTGTTTCTGCTAATGCAACCCATAATTTTCTCCATGTTGAATATTTCTCATTATTTGACCATATTCTATTCATTTCTGGACTGGCATATCTACCAGAAAGTGGTGTTTTGTATATATTATTGTTTTCCATTTTTTTCATCCTTTCTTTTTTATTTTTGTCCAATTGAGGGATTTTGGGGACGGACTCATTTTTCCCTTTTTGTATTTGTAACATTAAATATAGCATTATTGAATAGTTGCATGTTTGTTAATCTTTAAAATTTGTATACTTTATTATATTTTTTTATAATTTATATACTATAAATCTCTCCATTAAAAAGGGAAAAATGAGTCCGTCCCCAAAATCCCTCAATTGGATATTCAACTATCTATAATAGTTAACCCCTGCTTCAAAGATTTTTTGATCTTTCTTGCCTGGCATATTTTTCAAGATATCTCTATAACATCTTTCTGAGTGTCCCATCTTACCTAAGATTCTACCATCTGGGCTAGTAATACCTTCAATAGCATCTATTGAACCGTTTGGGTTAAAATCAATGTCATATGTTGCATTTCCGTCAAAATCAACATATTGTGTAGCAATTTGTCCATTGGCAATTAGTTCTTCTTCTAATTCTTTTGAAACAATAAATCTACCTTCTCCATGTGAAATTGGAACTGTAAATTCTTCTCCTAATTCTACTTCACTAAACCATGGTGACATTTTTGATACCACTTTTGTATTTACCATTTTTGATTGGTGTCTTGAAATGGTATTAAATGTTAAAGTTGGCATTGTGTCATCCATTTCTCTAATTTCTCCATATGGTAATAATCCTAATTTTACTAATGCTTGGAATCCATTACAAATTCCTAACATTAATCCATCTTTTTCATATAGATGTTTATGGATTAAATCTTTTAGTTTTGGATTTCTAAAGATACTACTGATGAATTTTCCTGAACCATCTGGTTCATCTCCGGCACTAAATCCTCCTGGGAACATGATGATTTGTGCTTTTTCGATTTCTTTTGCAAATAATTCAATAGAATCTTGTATATCTTGTGGTTTTAAGTTTTTAAATACCACTGTACTCACTCTTGCACCTGCATCTTCAAATGCTTTTGCTGAATCATATTCACAGTTTGTTCCTGGGAATACTGGTATGAATACATGAGGTCTTGTAATTGGTAATTTTCTTGTGATTGTAGGTGTTTTTTGACTTAAGATATTTCTTGCTTCACCTTTTTGTTCTACTCTTGTTGGGAATACTTTTTCTAATGGTTCTTCCCAAAGTTTGATTAATTCCTCTAAATCTAATACAACATTTTCATTTACAACAATTGTTTTCTCACTTGTTGTTGTTCCTAATAATTCTAATTTTGCATTATCGATATCTTCTGCTGCTTCTAAAACAAATGAACCATATAGTGGTGTAAATAAATCATCTGTATTACTAAACTTAAATCCAATCTTATTTCCAATACAACTCTTTGTAATAACATCTGCGATTCCACCATTTTTGATTGTGCTTGATGATAATACTTTTCCATCATTAATCAATTTATGTACCAATTCAAAGTTTTCTTTTAAATCATCAAAATCAATGATATTTTCTTTTCCCATTTTTGTTTTTAATACATATACTTTTGAATTTGCTTTTTTGAATTCATTTGAAACTACTTTTGTTGTGTCTACATCACCAATACAGAAAGATACTAATGTTGGTGGTACATCTAGCTCATTATATGAACCTGACATACTATCTTTTCCACCAATGGCTGCTATTTGTAATTGTTCTTGCACATAGTATGCTCCAAGTAATGCTGCTAATGGTTTTCCCCATCTTTCTGGCTCATTTCTTAATTTTTCAAAGTACTCTTGTAATGTTAAATATGCTTTTTTGTAATCTCCACCAAGTGCTACATATTTTGCAACAGATTCTACGATTGCATATACAGCTCCATGGAATGGACTCCAACTTGCAATATATGGGTTATATCCATATGTCATGATTGTTCCTGCATTTGTATATCCTTCTAATGTTGGGATTCTTGCTACCATTCCTTCTGCTGGTGTTAATTGATATTTTCCACCAAATGGCATAATAACTGTACCTGCCCCGATTGTACTATCAAATCTTTCTACTAGTCCTCTTTGTGAACAACAATTTAAATCTGTAATCGTTTCTTTCCATGTTTTCTCGATGTCACTTACTTCCTTACTTGCAAAATAGTTTTCTGCATCTACTGGTTTTGTGATTTTTGCATTGGCATTTTTTACATCACCATTTGTATTTAAGAATTCTCTTGAAAGGTCAACAATGACTTTATTTCTCCAATACATTTTTACTCTTGGTTCTTCTACAACTTTTGCAACAACAGTTGCTTCAATATTTTCTTTTTCTGCTAAATTGATAAAGTTTTCTACATCTTTATCTGCAACAACCACTGCCATTCTTTCTTGTGATTCTGAAATAGCAAGTTCTGTACCATCTAATCCTTCATATTTTTTAGGTACTTTATCTAAGTTAATTTCTAATCCATCTGCTAATTCTCCAATAGCGACTGATACACCACCAGCACCAAAGTCATTACAACGTTTAATTAATTTGGTTACTTCTGGATCTCTAAATAATCTTTGAATTTTTCTTTCTTCTGGTGCATTTCCTTTTTGTACCTCTGCACCACAGCTTGTTAATGATTCACTATTATGTGCTTTAGATGAACCTGTTGCACCTCCACAACCATCTCTACCAGTTCTTCCACCAAGTAGAATAACTTTATCACCTGGTTCCGGTCTTAATCTGATAACATTTTTAGATGGTGCTGCACCTACTAACGCTCCAATTTCCATACGTTTTGCTACATATCCTGGATGATAGATTTCGGCAACTTGTCCAGTAGCTAAACCAATTTG
>CALXKE010000048.1 GCA_944388805.1 uncultured Clostridia bacterium
GATTGTTGTACCTTCTATTTCTTTTTCATAGAATTGTAAATCTCCATTATTTACTTCTGTTTCATTTGCTGTATATATGATTTCTTCTCCGTCTTCATTGTATTTTTCTACATCTGTGAATGTGTATTGCCATACTTCTACTGTATTTGAAGAAATTTGTTCTTCTGGTCCTCTGCCTTCATTGATTTCTGCAATAATTTCTTCTTTTCTTTGGTCTTCTACTTTATCGTCTATATCCACCACTTGTTCTTTTACTGTCTCATTTCCATTTTTTAGTTGTAGATTAATACTTTCTGGTCTCTTTTCTGCATCATCGTTATTGTCATTCCATACTTTTGTTACTGTTACTTCTGTCATATCATTTGGTTTTTCAAATGTATTTGTTATAGTTACTTCTTTCGTGTTTTCACTTGTATTTTCCACAGTTCCTACACTACTTGTGTAGAAGTGTAAGTCTCCTGGATTCTTTTCTTGTTCTTCTACTGTGTATTCTATTTCTTGTCCTTGGCTATTGTATTTTGGTAAGTCCGCAAATGTATGACTTGTTTCTGTTTCAGTATTTAATTCATATGCTGCAATTACTTCTTCTGGATTTTGATTATCTGCATTTTCTGCTTTTACATTGATGACAATTGTTTCTGGTCTTCTTTGTGCCTGTGTGCTATTGTCTTCCCACACTTTGTTTACTGTTAATTCTATTCTTTCATCTGGTACTTCAAATGTATTTGTTATTGTATAACCAGTTGCCATGTCACCTGTAACACCATCATTTGTATAGAATTTTAAACCATCTATACTTACTTCTTCTTCTGAAACTGTATATACAATCTCTTGTCCATTTTCATCATATTTTGGTAAGTCTGTGAATGTATATGTCCATTCATTTGTATTTGTTACACCTTCATTTATTACAGCATTCTTTTCTGTAACGACTTCTTCTACAATAGCATCTCCGTTTTTTATTTGTAAACTAATACTTTCTGGACGTTTTCCATTTGCATCATTATTATCATTCCATACTTTATTTACTGTTATACTGATGGTATCTTCTGGTTTTACAAATATATTTCTTATCGTTGCTTGGTTATCTTCTACTATCACTACTGCATCTTCTGCTTCATAGAATTTTAGGTCTCCTTCTGTTTTCTCTCTTTCTTCTAATGTATATACTATCTCTTCTCCATTTTCATCATATTTTTGTAATCCATCTATTGTTGTTGACCATTGATTTGTTCTTCCTTCTACCATGTCATCTTTAGTTATTTCTTTTGTTGTTACTTCTTCATCTCCGTTTTTTACAATGAATATGATACTTTCTGGTCTTCTTTGTGCTTGTGTTTCATTATCTTGCCAGATTTTGTTTACTAATATTTGTGTTGTGTCTTCTGGTCTTGTGAAGATATTTGCTATTGTTACTGTTTTTCTATTTTCTCCACTTTGTATCATTTCTCCTATTTGTGTTGTATAGAAGTGTAAATCATTTGTTGTCTTTTCTACTTCTTCTACTGTATATACGACTTCATCTCCTTGGTCATTGTATTTTGATAATCCTGTAAAAGTTACTCTCCAAAGATTTTCATTATTCTCTACTTGATTGCTTCTTGCACTGATTTCTGTTGTTTGCTCTTCTCCATTATCTCCTCTTACTCGTATGATGACACTATCTGGTCTCCTTTGTGCTTGGGTCTCGTTATCTACCCACATTTTGTTTACTGTTATTTCTATCTTTTCATCTGGTACGGTAAATACATTTGTTATGGTTCTGCTTTCTTGATCTATTCTTACTGCTTCGTCTGAATAGAATTTATTGTTTAATTCTCTTTCCCCTATTTCATATTCTGCTATTTGTCCTTGTTCATTGTATTTTGGTACCTCAAATGTATAGCTCCATCCTTCATTTGTTGTCTTATTTCCAGACACCATTTGTTCTGCTACTACTTTTCCTGTTCCTTTTTCTTTGATTTGTAGTACAATGTTTTCTGGTCTATATCCTTTAACATTGTTATTATCTTCCCATATTTTGTTTACTGGAATTTGTATACTTTCTGTTGGAATTGCAAATGTATTTGTTATTGTTTTGCTTCCTTGGTCTATTCCTGTTTTTGTATAGAATTCACTTGCTATTGGTCTTTCGTCTACTGTATATGTGATTTCATTTCCATTTACATCATATTTTGGTAAGTTTCCTATACTTCCACTCCATATGCTTTCATCTTCTGATTTTTTATTACTCTCATTTAATGTTATTTCATATTCTTGATTATTTCCTGTTAAGTATAATGTTACACTTTCTGGTCTTCTTTCTAATGCATTATTATTATCTTCCCATTTTTTATTTACTTCTATTTCTATCTTATCATCTGGTACTTCAAATTTATTGGTTACCGTCTTTGTTTGTTGATTAATTGTTGTATTTCCTTCTGTATAGAAGATATTATTTAAACTCTCTTCACTTAGTTCATAATTGATAATATCTGCATTTTCGTCATATTTTGGTAGGTTTTGTATTATTCCTTTCCATGTTGTACTTGTATCTATTGTATTAGTTACTATTCCTTCTGCACTATCTCCTACATTATCTCCTGAATTTCCATCTATTGCATTTGCTTTTGTTAAAGTGATTTCTTGTCCTTCTACTACAATATTTCCTTCAGCATTTTTTCCTGTTAATACTAATGTTGTACTTTCTGGTCTTTTTCCTGCTCTATTGTTATTATCATTCCATACTTTAGTTACTTCTACATTAATTGTTTCATTTGGCACTTCAAATGTATTAGTAATTGTAAATTCACTTGCACCATCTTCTCCTTCTCTATTTTCCACTTTTTCTACTTTACTTGTGTAAAAGTCTGGTACTATTTCTTCTACTATGTAGTTTATTTCATTATTGTACTCATCATATTTTGAAATGTTAGTAAATGTATATGTCCATTCATTTGCATTTTCCCCTGGGTTGTCTGTTCCATTAATAGTTGCCCTTGTTACTTCTACATATGTGTTTTCTTCTGGATTTGCTATGCTTTGTACCTCTCTTTTTAAGATTAGAGTTACATTTTCTGGTCTTTTTCCTGCTTTGTTTTCGCTGTCTTCCCATACTTTTGTTACTGGTATTTCTATTTTTTCTGTGTTTTGTGTGAAATTGTTTGTTATAACCATTCCATTTATCGTTTTGTTATATGATTCTAAACTTCCTTCATTTTCACTTTCATCTACCGTATAGCTAATCTTTTGTCCATTTTCATTATATACTGCTACATCTTCTATGGTTGTTTGCCATACATCTGCTGTACTACTTATACCTTGAATTGGTGATTGTGGTAGTGCTTGTAGGTTAGCTTTTTCTTTGTCACTTAGTTGATTTGCTTCTGTTAATATTACTTCTTTTACTACATTTGCTCCATTATTTAGGGTAACTTTAATAGAGGTTGGTCTTTTTCCTGCTTGATTGCTATTATCTTCCCATACCTTTGTTACTTCTATATCTTGTTTATTATATGCATAATAATATGTGACAACTATTTCTTCTGCATCTAATGTTCCACTTGTGTTCCCACTGTTTCTTAAAACTACATAATCTTCTATTTTTGCTGGTTCTGTAGTATAGCTATCTCCTAATTTATATTTTACTTGTTCACCATCTTTTTCATAAGTTGTAATTTCATCTTGCTCCTTTAAGATTGTATTGTCTTCATCTGTGTCTGGTGTTGTATCTTCTTCTAAGTATTTTACGATAATTTTTGCATCTTTTACCACTAGTCCTGCATTAACATTTTTTTCTATTATGTTTGGACTTTCCGCGTTATTTAAATTTGTAATTGTATAGCTCTGTTTTGCTCCTTCTTCTGTTTCTTCAAATTTACTATTGATTTCTTTGTTTGTTCCTACATTTGCTTCTGTTAATGTATATTTATCTTCTGTTTGTATTTCTACTATATATTCTCCCATTGGTAAGTTTGAGAATATATACTCTCCATTGCTATCTGTTAATACATTTGGTATTTCGTTTCCATTTGTATCTGTTGCTTTACTTCCATCTGCTTTTGATAACTCTACTTCTATTCTATTGGCATAACTTTCTTCAGTGTCTTTTATACCATTTTCATTTGTGTCATACCACACCATTCCACTGATTTGTCTACTTACGATTTCTGATTTTGCACTTGTTGTTGTGATGGGTTCTGTATCTTTACTCGTTTGGGCTGTGGCCTGGTTATAATATACATCTCCTGATCTATTATTAGTTACTTTTAATGTGATTTCTATCTCTATTTTTGTATTATTTCCTATTTCGCCTTTTAATGCCAAAACTGTTACTGCTTCATTTATGGTCTGTCCTATTTCTTTTTCTTGCCAGATTTCACTCACACCTATACTTTCATCTTTTGGTGTTAATTTTCTTGCATCTATATTTGTTGTTGTATATAAACTTAAATTATCTGTTAGAATTTCCCCATCTATTCCTGTTTGGATTACTTTTACATCTTTTAATGTATATGTTCCATTATATGCAGTTCCTCTTCCATCTCCATTGTATGGTAGAATATCTAATATTTGAAAATCTGGTACTGATGTGTCTGTATTATTTTGATATGTTATTTTATATGTTAGTTCTCCATTTGCTTCTGCAATTTCTGTCTCTGTTTCTTTATATAGTCTATGGCTTGATAAGTTTGTAATTTGGATAGTAGTAGAATCTGTTCTTGTACTTGGTACATATGTTCCGATTTTATCTGCACTTACAATAACACTACTTTCATATTGTGTTGAATTTGCCGTATTCTCATCTATTTTAGCTCTAAAATTGATTTCTCGTATTTCTTCTCCTACTGTACAGTTATATATCTCCCATACTAATGTTGTACTTCCATCTTCATTTTCTATGATTTCTGGCTCTTCATAATCACTACTTCCTGGTATATAAGTTAATCCTTTTGGAAGCGTATCTCTTACAGTAACTGTAACATTACTTTCCTTTATTGCTCCTTCTACTACTTTTGATGTTAATTGTGGTTTTATAGTATATCCTACTGTGTTTTCTCCTCTTCCTAAGTCATAGTTTGTCTTTGTGTCTCCATCACTTGTTATATCACTTACACTATAATCAACTGTTAGGTTTCCTCCCACAATTAAAAGTGATTGACCAGTCGCATAAGTTCTATGTGTTCCTGACTTTATTTGGCCATTTTCATCATATTCTGATTTTATATAATTGTTATGTATTTCTACATCTGCTTCTGGAAATTCTGCATTTGGATTTAACCTTGTTTGTGTTGTTCTATCTAATTGATTATCTTCTTTATATAATCTCATAACAGATACAAATTGATACACTTCTCCTATTTCCGCTCTATCTGTTACTTGTAAAGCTACTCTCAATTGTTGATGTGTAGCATAGGTTATGTATCCGTCTATTGATTCAAATAACACACCTACGCATATGGCATCTTCTCCTAAATCTAATTTCATCTCATCTAGTGAAGTATAAAATTTTAAATCTTCTTCTTCTGCAGATTGCATTTCATTATCATCTATCCAATTTTTTCCATCTGCTTTAGCTGCATACAACATATTAAAATCTATTATTTTATTATTATAATTAGATGTATAATAATCACAATTCCATATCTGTCCATCTATTTCTGAAATATGAAATGCTTCTCCATCAAATTTCATTAATACATTGGCATCATAGATATCATCTTTCAAGTCATTATTCAATCCTGTTACTATAGTTGTTCCATATATAAATCTTTGCCTTCTTTCTGCTTTAGCATCTCCTACACTCAGACCTGTATATAGAGCAATTCCACTCCTGTAGTTACTATATAATACATGTGAATTAGAAAATGTTCCATCTATAGATAATATATGTTTATACCTTATTGTATCATCTATTGTTACTTTTTGCTCTAATTCTTTTGCTTCATTTTCTTCATTGACTTCTTGTAAATTACCATCTTCTACTGTTAAATAATAATTATATCCTTCCTCACTGCTTTCTTCTGTATATGGTACAAAAATCATAAAAAATATACTTGAAAAACATCCTATATTTTCATCATAATTTGGTTTTCCTGACCCTCCACTTGTATACTTAGGGAATTTTCCATTAAACTGATACTCACTAATGGTAACTTGTATTTTTTCTTCGTCTTGCTTCATTTCAACCTTTCCAGAATCATAGCATGATCTTTCTCCACCTCCTGTAGCATTTGGCACACCGCCATCATAATAATAACGCACTAGTCTATCAGATATATTTCCTTCATCATTCCTATTATTCAATTTATAGTTATATAATATTGGTGTACTTGTATCTGTAATATCTTGTACATCTCTAGAATCATTTGCATTTACTTTTTCTAGCTTTAAATTTACATCTAAGGTCATTGCATTACTTTCTGGATATTGTATACCTTTTAGTCCTTTTTCTACTCCTTGGTCATTATATAACTGATAAACTAAGGAATATCCATATAGTCTTCCTCTTACTGTTTCTTCATTCGTTTCTAAGTCTATTTCCCTGTAATATGTTGTATTTTGATGTAATTGTACATTATATTTCTCTGTTGAACTAACTGTAACTGTTTCTACTTCTACTACTTTCTTTTCTTCTTCTGTATTTCCTTCTAACCATATTTTTATCTCTGGTTCTATATTAGTTCCATCTTTTGCTCCATAGACTTGTAAAATTAACTCTAGATTTTGTTTTCCTGGTATTGTTGTTGTTTCTTCACCCATAGTATAGCTTCCTGTTAATGTTCTTCCGTCTTCACTTACTTTTCCACTTCCTTCTAACCATTGCATTGATTCTACATCCCATTTCATGACATTGGCACATTCTTCTGGTAGAGTTGCTTCTATATTGATTTTTCCTCCTGTAGTACTTTCTACTCCTTCTCCTTCCTTTAAATCCATTGTTGCTTCTATTGTCCATGTTACTTGGTCAAATGAACGCACTATATCATTTGTTTCTGAAGAATCATTTCCAGGCTCGTCATTTTCATCAAATGGGCCTGTTCCTGTTTTTCTACTAACAACACTTGCTGATGTGATAATTGCGGGATTATCACTTAACAAAGCTGAACCATCAGCATAGGCTTCAACTTTCTCATTTTCTTCTACATTTTGTATTTCTCCGCTAAATACTTGTATTACATTTTTCCTGATTTGTTGGTTAGTTGCTATCAATGTTGCAAGCACCACGAATACAAGCACTAACATGATTGCTAGTAACTTTTTATTTTTTATAACACTTTGTATGTATTTTCCTCTTTTATTTTCTTTTGGGTTCTGACGTCTTATTGTTGTTTCATTTTTTCTTACAGTTTCTTCTCTTTTTCTCATTCGCATTCTCTCCCTATTTATATAATATTCTACTTTATTATTATAAAATATTTATTTTTAATGTAAATAGGAGGTTATTTCCAGTTATTTTTTCTACGCTTTTTCTCGTTACGGCTATATCTTTTTTATGTGTTGATAGCTTTTATTACATTTTTATTAAGTTTTTGTCACATTTTGTCGTCTTTTGTCATCTTTCTTTTCTCCATTACTCTCTTTTGCTTATTTCCCTAGCTTTTCTTGTTTTCTATAAGAAGCCTAAGCTTGTTGTATACGGGAAAAACCACATAGGGGTCAAGATATAAAAAAGAATAATGAAGTTAATCTCATTATTCTTCAACTCTGTCATATCTCTGTCATTACTCTGTCAATTTATATTTTTTATTTGGCGATTTTTCATTATCATCAGTAGTTTCAATTTTCTTATCTTGAAGAAGTTTTCTTAAAATTCTTCTAACTGTACTATCAGATAATTCTGTTTGTTCAATAATATTTTTTGCACCAATAATAACGTTTTTCTTAATACATTCTAATACTTTTTGTTCGTTTTCAGAAAGTAATAACATAGATTTGTCTTTCATTTCTTTTGAATTATTCATTTCGTCTATTGTATCATTTATCATTTTTAGCATAAACTCTATAAATTCTGTTGAATTTCCAGCATTATTACAATTTTGAATAGCAGTATAGTATTCTTCTTGATTTTTCTTTATCATACTTTCTATAGGTAAAAAAGTAAATGCTTTTTCCCAATGTGAAAGAATTGCAGTTTGCCATAATCTTGCTGTTCTTCCATTTCCATCGTGAAATGGGTGTATAAACACAAATTCATAATGAAATATAGAAGATAAAATTAAAGGATTTATTTTATCTTTAACTTCATTCATCCAATTAAATAAGTTATCCATTAAACTAGGTACTAATCTATGTGGTGGACAAGTGAAAATACATATATCTCCATCATAAACACCTTCGCCATGATTTCTAAATTTACCTGCATCTTTTTCAATTAAAAAAGTTAGTATTCCGTGTATTTTCTTTAAATCTTCTACAGAATATGGATTTACTTTATCAATTTGCTCATAAGCATTATAAGCATTTTTAACTTCTTGAATATCTTTTTGTTCTCCGAATTACAGGTTTTCCATTTATTACATCTTCAACTTGAAATAATGATAATTGGTTATTTTCTATTGCTAAAGATGAGTGTATTGACCTTATTCTTGTTTTTCTCCTTAATTCTGGGTATCTATTTAAACTCTCAAAATAATTTGCTTCTCCGACTTTTTTCATTATATCTGATACATAATTTAATATTTTATCAGTTATTGTATATGGTGGGTAATTTATTTCCATTTGAAACCTCCAATCATATATGTATTATATCACAAACTTATCAATATAACACAAACTATTATTATTTTTATTTACTTTCTACTAACCAATTATAAACTTCATCTTCTGTAAGTTTACCTTTCTTCCTTTTATTAACTCTATTTAATATAGTTATGTAGAACATATTCTAATATTTCTTCTTGATTTCTAGCAATAAAAATGAAAATGGAATGCTATTTAAAAATATTTGCATTCCATTTTCGTTTTTTATTATACCACTATTTACTTTTTTGTTTTATACCACTATTCGTCTTTTTTCTTCTTGTTTGTTTTTGCAAATAAAACTCCGATGATTACAAGCATTACTGTTAGTACTGCTATTATGCATACGATGGTTCTGTCTCTACTGTCCAATCCACCAGTTTCTACTGTGATTATCATTTCTGATGCATCACTGTTATCTTGTTGTATCATATCTACATATTTTGC
>CALXKE010000049.1 GCA_944388805.1 uncultured Clostridia bacterium
CAAGCTATGAAAGAATATGCAATGAAGAAAGCTAATTCTAGTGGTTTTGATTGGTTTGAAGATGAGGAAGAAATGTAAATAATCAAGTAATAATATAAAAAAATATTGTAATTTTGTTAAAATAAAATTATAATATACTAAATTATACTGAAAGGTAAAAAAGAATGAATAATAATTTAATAAAAAAAGAAACTGGATTTATTAAAAGAATTAAAGATTGGATAAAAAGCAAATTTAAAAAGACATTTGAGAATGGTAAAAAAGTAATGGAAATTACTGAAGAGAATGAACAACAACCAAATATTACTATCCCTCCAGATACCCAATTAGAAATTGATGATAATTCTGCATTAATACCAGATTTGCCATCATATTTTCCTCTTGAACACGTAGACAAAGATTGGGAGAAGAAAATAGAAAAAGCAAAAAAAGTTTTATATAAGAAATTAGCAAAGTATGGTATTACGAAAGATGAATGGGAAGAAATAGATAAATATAAAGGTTCTGCATATTTTTTGCCGACAACAATGTTGCATAAAGTTGATTTATATCAATATAATATGCCTAGATATGGTGGAGTGTATGACAATCCAGATTTTCTTGAACCAGAAACAATAATAGATTCTTATTGCAAAGTTTATTCTGCAATGTGTAAATTTGGTAAACGAAACAACAAAGATTTGCATATATGTAGGATTGATTCTGACTTATTTTCTGACGAGATGAGAGAATCAGGTCAAACAGAAAGTTTATTATCATTTTCAAAAGAATCATATAAATTTGATTTCGCAGAAGGAAAAAATAGTTTAATTTTTCTAAATGGAATTTTAGAAAAAGGTATACCATGTATAGATATTACTGAATTTACAGGAGATCCAGAATCAGAGGTTCTACTACCACCATTTTTAAATATCGATTATTATGATACTGAAGAATTACTAGACGGTGCATATCCAATATACAATGTATGTATTTCTAAAAATAATCCAAACATACTGACAGATGAAGAAAAGGAAAACATGGAATTGTTAAAACAATCTATCATAGATTCTAGAATACCTTATGAATATTATAATCATTGGTATAACACAATCACTCATAATCCATCAGCTCAAGGAGATGATGAAAAATCTGTAATGTTACGACAAGAATTTTTTAAATGGCAAGAAAATCTAAAAAAATATTTACAATTAAGATTTAGAGAAATTGAAAATGAAATAGATTATCCCAAATTAAAACCTATAGATTTTTTAACATGGGGTATCGAAAGAGGAAAACAGGGAGTTGAAGATTTTAAAACTAAAATGCAACAAGTGAATAATTTATTTAAAGAAGTAAACAATTCTAAAGAAGATGAAAAGGATAGGTGATAGTAAATGATAAATAATATATCTGATAGATTTACAGAAGTATATTCTATTTTGAAATGCCTAGACAAAAAAGATAGAGAAAAAATCCCATTAAAAGTTTGGAAAGAAATAGAAAAAAGAAAGAGTAATTCTTATAAATACCAATATATTCCTGGTGATGAACAATATTTAGATGATTATACAATAGCCATACTAAATCAAATTTACTTTAATTATTTTAAAATAAATTAACTAAAAATGTTTTCAATAACTAAAAGTATATTTTTATTATTGAAAGCATTTTTTGTATAATTACATTTATCATTAGATTGAATGCAATTATTACATTCAAACCATTTTAGCTGAATGCAACATTGAATGCAGTAACACAAATATAGAGAAATTTTGAAAAAGTTTGAGAAAAGAAAAAAGGCTTAAAATAGCCCAGAAACAATTTAAGGAGCTTGTAAAAAGCTCCTTTTTCTGGTCGAGGTGACTTTTGAGTATGGTCCAAGACCATACTCATTTCAATACTTACAAATTCAATATACTTTTGTGAACACCTTTTGCGAAATTTTTAATATATTTATTTTTTATATCTAACTATTAATTCTACTAGATACATAATAGTTTCATAGAGTTTTATATTTGATTTTGAATTTCCATTATATAATTAGCATAAACTTTGGCTTGTTTTTCCAAGTAATCTTTCTGATTTTCATTATATATATCTTGTGTTAAATGTATATTACTATGTCCTGCAATAGTCTTAGTAGCATCTACATCTACACCAGCTTCTTTGCTTCTTGTTATAAATGTATGTCTTAGCATATGTGTATTTACTGATCCTTTAATACCTGCATTTTTACAAAGTCTTTTAAAAGCTGAATTTATACCACTATCTCCATATAAACTTCCATCTTTCTTGCAAAATATCAAATCATCCTCACTTGAATTCCTATTTTCTATAGCATGTTGCAAAATGGGTTTAGTAATTTCGTTTAGAACAATCATTCTCTCACCGCTACTAGTTTTAGTTGTTTCCCCTAATATCACCTTTCCCTCTTTATTTAATGTAGTTGTCCTTCTTATATCAAAATACCCTTCCTTTAAATTAACATCTTGAACTTCTAATGCTAATAATTCTCCTATTCTTATCCCTGTATTTAGACAAAGCATAAATAAATCATGATGTTTTACCTTATGGGTATTCATATATTCCATCAATTTAACTTGTTCCTGTAATTTTAGTGCTCCTACTTTTTTATCTTTCTTCAGACTTATAGGTCTCATTATTCCATATTTTCCTAAGAAATAGTGTTGTTTTGCTGTTATATAATCTCTGTCTAAAGCAATATCAAATGCTGTTCTAATCATGGCAAAATCTTTCCTTAAAATTGAATTTGACATACCATTTGCTCTCTCTTTTAAGAAAAAGTCTTCTATCTCTTTCCTTTTAACATCTGCTATTTTTTTGTTAGCCCATGCTTCTTTCTTTATTCTAGTCAATGTATACATATTCGTATGATAAGTACACTCTGATATAATTCCATTCTTCAATTTGTTATCTTCATATTCTTGAATAATAGATACTACTGAATGCATAGTCTTTTTTAAAGTTGGTTCTATTATACCAGCTTCAACATCTTTTTGATATTGTACTGATTTATATATAGCTTCTGCTTCTGTTTTCCCACTAAAACTTTTTCTAATGATATTTCCATCATCATCTCTACCAATTGGAATTAACACTTTATGCTCTTCATTTATATAAAAAATATCACAATTCTCAGCATCACTACACTCTTTACATTCTGGACATTTTCTCATTAATTTTATATCTTTTCTATTTTTGCAAAATTTTCTGTCTGTGCAAGATGCACAAACTGGACATATTCTACCTCTTTTTTTCTTTCTAGGATTTTTCTTTATATAAGTTCCTGCTAAATATTCTTTATTTTTTTCCATATCAAATTCCTCTCTTCCTGTTTTTTTAGAAAAAGTCTTGAGTTTATACTTTCTGTAGATTATAATAATATTAATTCTTTTCAATTAAAAATGGGTTAGAAGATTTAAAGTGCTAGTTTAAATCTTCTTTCTTCTTCTATAAAATCTTTCCGGAATTCATTAATTTCATCAAATTTTCTTCTGAAACTAATAATTTCTTTCCCAATCTTACTGCATGCAATTCTTTCATTTTAAACATTTTTAAACATTTTGCCCTTCCGATATGAAAAGCCTCACACACATCTTTCGGGCTATACATAATTATTTCTCCTAATTTATACATAATATTTCCTCCTTTTTTAATTTTTTCAATTTTAAATTATGTAAATAATTTTACCGTATAATTAAGCAATCGTCTACTATTACCCTAAAATTTTATGATTTCTTGAACTTTTTATTATAAAGATACAACTTGTTTTGCATTTTCTAACTCAACATTTTTGTTAAATTGATTTATAAATTTTATGGCTAATTCTGATGAATATTGTTCTGTCGTTGTTATTTTTGTTAGAGTTTCCTGTATAATAGAAAGATAATCTCTTTGACTTAGTTTTTTTAACTTTTTTTGTTTTTTTATTTCTATATTTTCAAAGTCTGACATAATATTCTGATATGTATTAGCAAGATAGTCTGTTATATCTGAAACAGTCTTATCTTTAACATTTATATTCTCGTCTAATTCTAGCATCTTTTTGTAGCCATTTAATTCTGCTTGAAATTTCTTTAAAGCATAATCTAGCTTTTTGTATTGCTCTTTTATTATTACATCTAATACTTTTTTTAGAGCTTCCTTCTCTTCTTCTGTTATAGAAAAATCTCTATTAATAGATTTTTTTTCTTCTTGTTTAAAGAAACTAAAACTCTTTTTTATTGTTTTTATTTTATTAATAAATTCTTTTCTTAGATTTAATTCTTGTAGCAATAAGTAGTTATTTACAGTAAATAGCGGTATGTACTTACCTATTTTTAATTTATTTTTGTTTGATATCATCTGCTTTAATTTTTCAGAATATGTATCAACATTTTTTTCATCTTGTGCTAATTTTTCATATATTTTTTCAATATAACTTAGACCTTTAGCGATATATTTTTTTCTTTCTTCTATATCTACAATACCAATTCTTTCAATTTTATTTTTTTCTTCTAAATTTTCTTGCTTTATTTCTAAATTTATTAATTCTTTATTTTCCATTTTTTAATCCTCCTTGTATAATATATTATCTAACATAATTATGCATCTAATAAGAAACTATAATCACGCTCTTCGTTCTTCTCTAAAACAATATAGCTCAACTTGAGAAGCAATACATATGTAATTTTTTCTGACATTTGCGTAAATTTCATATTGTAAGATACTTTTCTTATTTCAGCAATACATTCCTTAAGTGTTTCTTCTATTGCTTTCATATATTCTTTTTTTGATATATCATACCAATTTGCACAATTTTTTATTGCTAAATTGTAGCCTTTTTTTACTGCATCATTGTAATAAAGCTCAAAATCTTCTTCCCAATATTTTCCTGATTGTTTTTCAAATTCATCATCAAAATCTGTATTACATTCATATTTTGAACTTCTACCGTCTTTATATCCGAGCTTCGTATGTCAATAAATTTCCTTTTAACATTTTATTATTTGCTAAGAGATAACCACTTTTAAAGCCTTCTGCATAAATTTTTTTCATCTTTTCTTTCTCTTTTTTTCTTTTTTCATCTCCATTTTTATTTTTTGCTTCAAATAATACATTTTTTTCTTTATTCATTTCTTTTTACCTCCAATTTTTTTATTTTTTAACATAGTATTATAATTACTTCATTATTTTTCAGATAATATCTGACTTTTCATCAAATTCGATGATAATAGGCTCTTTTCTGAAAAAATATTCTTTGCCATCTATTGTTTTTTTTATGAAAACATATTTTTCTAACAATTCTTTAAAAAACTTTATTTTTCCGATTGGCTTCATGTTACTTCTGTTGCAAAATGAAATATAATATTCAAACATTAATTTTGTTGGCACATTTTGATTATAGATACCTTCTTTATAAAATTTATCTGTCAAAAAAGCTGCAATAGAATCACTTTTTTTTCTATACTCTAACAAAATTGAATCACTTTCCTCATAATTTGCAAATTTTTTGATTCCAGTATTTATCATCTCTAAATACTCTCTAAATGCAATATTTGCTAAATAGTCTAAATTTTCTTGAGAACAAAATTTATCTACATTAAACTTACTTTTACTTGCATCAAATTTATTTTCAAACAAAATGATATGTATTCTTCTGAAATATGCTTCACTGTCATCTGAAACATTCGGCAAATAATTTGAAGCAAATATATGCTTTATATAGCTTTTAATTGTTTTATTTTTCTCATATTTCACAGTTGCTTCGAAAGTATCTCCGGTTATTGATTGCTTCAATATTTCGATATTCTTTATTTTATTTTTTGGAATTTCAGTACATATGTTTAAAAGTTTAAATTCCATCCCATCCGCACCAAATTGTGTGTCTAATTTTTCAATACTTTTATGACAAACATTTTCTGATCCTACGATTCTTTCAATAATTTTTAAAAGGGTAGATTTCCCATTTGATGAAGAAGGACCGAAGAAAATTATCATTACTTGTATATCATTTCTTGCTGTCAACATGTATCCAATCAGTTGCAATAATGCTTTTTTTCTAACATTATTATGAGATGTAAGTTCATCTAAATAATTTTCAACTTCTTCATTAAATTCTAAATTTGATAAATAATCGACAGACAACTGATTAACTGTAAAAATCTTTGAAGTATGTTCAACAACTATCTGTGTTTCTAAATCGAATAAAGCATTTCTAAAATTTACTACATCTGTATTTATTTCTTTTTTATTCTCATTATGTAATTTATTTTTTATATAAAAAAGTACATTATTACATTGTGCAGCAGTTATTGTTGGATCGATATATTTGATAATGCAACTTGTCAAATCTCTGTCTGTCACAATTTTATGAACACCATCTTGGAATACATAAATTGAGTTATTGAAACTTTCTAGTTTTAATACATCTATTAGTTTATTTCCGAATTTCTACATGTTTTGTAATTTTTTTCTTTTCTTCTTTTTTAGCATCTTCTATTTGATTGTTTTTATTTGAAACTTCTATTTGTTGATTTTGCTCTTTTTCAGATTGATTACTAAAATTTGTCTCATCATTTTTTGAATTTTTTTCTTCTTTATTATATTCCATATAAATCCCTCCTTTTTGACTTGAAAGATTTTTTATCTGAGAAATCTCTCGAAAACTCCGAATTTTTAAATTTAATCATTTGATTTTCCTCCTTCATTTTGACCTTTTTTTTATTTTTTGTTATACTTCTGTTAGTTTCTCGCTGTTGAGTTATAATATAATCTGAAATTTAAGTAATAGCGAGAATTTTAGTCGTCGTAAAAAATTTTTTTAAAAAAAATTTAAGACCCGATAAGTCCTTGACAATTAAAAAGGAGGTTGATAATCATGGACGAAGAATTTGAGAATAAAAAAGAGAATACTAAAGAGGATAATAATAGAATACAAGAAAGACTAAAGGAAACCATACATACTAATGTAGTAAATAAGATAGATAATTATATTGATGTTTATAGAACAAAAAATCCAAATTATACTCGTGATAATGTTCTATTACGAATAGCAAACTATTGTGGTGTTGCGCTCAGTTCTGCTCAAAAATGGGGACAACAAAGTGGTAGAATTCCAGAACTACCAAATTTGGTAGCTTTAAGTACAATGTTTGGCTGTTCTATAGATGAATTTCTAAAAGGATTTGTTTTAACTGAAAATGATAAGGAGGGATTAAAGAATTTAGGTTTTTCTGAAGAAACAGCAATAGAATTAATAAAAAATTATTCCGAAGAAAAAATGCAAGAGAGAATTGATGAAAGCATTTCTAAAAAGATGGGGCTACAAGAACAAGCATCTAACAAGCTATCAGTTTCTAACAATCAATCAGAAATTCCAACACTATTTGAACATCCTACTACTTTGCCTAAAATTAAATCCTCTAATTTATTAAATACATTAATTAATGAAAATTCAATAAACAAATTAATAATAAATTTAGATGATTATAAGAAAGAAATTGATAATTATATTAATAAAAATTATCCAGGATTGAATATGGAAGAAAAAATAGCTAAATTTAAAGAAGAGATTGGACTAAATAGTAAATTTATCAAAAAACAAGGAAAATTGAAAGAACATTCAAGAGATTTCGAAACTACTGAGTCAGTATATGAAAATTTAACTAAAAAATTTCCAAACAATGTTACAACAAAATTTGAAAAAGAAAGTGGTAAAATTCTTCATAAACTTCTTATTGATATGCTATTTCCATTACAATAGTATGTTAAAATAACTGTTAAATTTTATTCAATGACAATGATAATTTTCTATAAATATACTTTAAGAAATCCACTTTTTTCACTAAATAGTCATACTAGGTGAAAAAAGTGAATTTTGTTTTAAATTTATTTAATTTTACAGTTTATCTATCCAATGATATGCAAAGCATATCATAAAAATAAGTTAAAGTACCGGTATGCTAAAGCATACCTAAAAATTGCTAACGCAATTTTTCACTTTAACAATACTAATACTTTACAGAAATATATTTTTTTGAGTGTGTAAAAAAATATATAATTTTATAAAATTCTAAAATCCTACACACACAAAAATTTATACTAGAAAAATACTCATAAAAATCTTTTAAGTGGAAAAAGTGAATTTTGGATTTAAAAAATATTTATTAAATAAATATTTTGATATTTTATTATATAATAATATTTTTAATATTATCTTTTAGAAATAAACCTTATTAATAAATTAATAAAAATGTAAAATAATAGTTTATAAAGAATTGTTAAATTATTCTAATACTTTTATTTAAACAATATATAAAAAAATAGATACATAAAATTAGTAAATAAAATAAAGTAATATAAATACATTGTAAAAAGTTTTATTATAAAAATTCACTTTTTCCACTTACTACTATTATTAGTATTTTTAATTGTACTCTATTAACTTTTATACTATTGTTATATTTTATTATTGGGATTTTTAGTAGAAGAAATTGCGTTAGCAATTTCTATATAAATATCTTTGTGATAATTTAAAATTATAAATTTATTCTGTCTATTATGATTTAAGGTAGAAATTGCGTTAGCAATTTCAGTATGCGTAGCATACGGTACCTTAATGTTCGTTTTCCTCCGGAAAACGTTGATAAATAATACTTTCAAAATTATCATAATCATGATACAATTTAATTAGTAGAAAAGGAGAATGATTTTTATGTTAGATAATTCATTTAGTTACTGTAGCAATGAAAGTTGCTCAAAAAAAGATATTTGTTTAAGATATACTAAAAGAGAGAATAGACATATTGGTGAAACATATTTATTATTAACAGAAAAAGAATGTGAAAAAAATAACTGTTTTATTGATAAAAAAGAATATTATAAAAAGATGATACTTAGTGTTATTGATATGATACCAAATGATGATTTAGATAAAAAGTTATTATTAGAAAACTGTCACAGACTATTACCAATTTCTGAACAATATAATTTGAAAGATAAATTGTTAGAAAAAATAAAATCTTTAGAAAAAAACTAGTGATAAAATAACCATT
>CALXKE010000050.1 GCA_944388805.1 uncultured Clostridia bacterium
ATTTCTTCTAATTCTTTTGAATAAATCATTTTCATTGCTCCTTTCAATACTTGATTTGTATATATCTTTTTAGGCAAATCGCCTAAAATTAAAAACATTTCTACTCTTCATCTATTTTATCTTCTGAAAATAATATTTGATTTCTAATTGTCTTATGCGTTTCTGTACTTGTTATTTCATTTTTATTTTTTGTTTTTTTCTTTTTGCTTAGTGGCTCTGCCACCTTTTGTGTTTTTGATTTTTTTACTGTTTTTTGTATGTTATTTGCTTTTCTTGCTTGAAGTTCTTCTTGTAGTTTTCTCATTTTTTCAATGGTATCTTCTT
Organism: uncultured Clostridia bacterium; assembly: GCA_944388805.1. GTDB lineage: Bacteria > Bacillota > Clostridia > TANB77 > CAG-508 > CAG-269. Next base: position 325 of record CALXKE010000050.1, read on the forward strand.
GTTGTGTTTTGTTTACAGTTTTATATTGTTTATTATTATCTTTTTTATTTTCTCGTTTTTCTGTTTCTTTATTATTATGATTATTTCTAAAACCTTTACTACTTTTTATAATATATTGTTCTACTGATTGATTATCATGGCTCCACATAGTTTCTTCTTTTTTTCGAACATTTGCAGCCCAATTGTTTTCTATTTTATGACTTTGAATTTGGTTATACTTCTTTCCTATTCCTAAATCTTGCATTTCATCTTCTCTAATATAACCATCATTTTCTATTTCATCTTCTTGGGTATTATATTCGATAATATTTTTTGTGTCTTGCTCTATATAGATACCAGCATTATATTCTTCTACTTCTGCCAAATTTCTTGCACCATTAAAATATCGATATAATATATCTTTATCTTTTTTAGAAACTTGTTCTGGACCAATTCCTAAGTATTTATATCTCCAAATCACATGACGCTCATAACTATTAAACGCATTATTTACTAAATCTTCATAACTATATTCTGCTCGAAACTTCATATTGGTTATGGATATTGTAAGATTGCTCCACATTTCTCCTGGAGTCGTTCTTTTAAATTCTTCTCTTAATTGTTTTATATCATCATATAATTTTTGAACTAAATCTACATACTGTTTTTCATCAATATTAAATTTACTAGGAACTTCATAGACATTCACAGGATTTTTTCTAAATATTCCTTTCGGAATATAATAGAAAAATAATTCTCCTGTTGGTTCTTTTTTACCATCTTCTATAACAGAACTGTATAAATATATCGATTCCCATTTTTCTGGTATCATATATAGTAATTTTCTTTGTATTTCTTCATACATTTCCTTTATCTGTTTCGTGTGATTTAACATATCCTTTTATTCCTTATCTAATAAACTTTCTCCTGTCATTTCCTCTGGTTTGTCTAGATGCATTAGATCAAGCATAGTTGGTGCTAAATCTGCTAATTTTCCACCTGATTTTAGTTTTAATGTTGTATCTGGTGTTACTAATATAATTGGTACAGGATTTGTTGTATGTGCAGTATGAGGTTCTCCTGTCTTATAATCTATCATTTGCTCTGCGTTTCCGTGGTCTGCTGTAATAATTAAATTACCTTGTTTTTCTTCTACTAAACTTACTACTTTTCCAACACATTCATCTACTGCTTCAACTGCTTTGATAGCTGCTTCTAAGCTTCCTGTATGTCCTACCATATCTGTATTCGCATAGTTTAATATGATATTATCATATTTATCACTTTTAATTGCTTCTAACACTTTGTCTGTTACTTCATATGCACTCATTTCTGGTTTCATGTCATATGTTTCTACTTTTGGAGATGGTACTAAAATTCTATCTTCTCCTGGGTATTGTTTTTCTTCTCCTCCATTAAAGAAGAATGTAACATGTGCATATTTTTCTGTTTCTGCAATTCTTAATTGTGTATATCCTAATTTACTAATATATTCTCCAAATGTATTGTGTAATGGTTCTTTCTTAAATGCAATATGCACATTTGGCATAGTTTCATCATAACTTGTGAAACATACATAATATAGATTTAAGTCTTTCTTTGTTTCAAATCCGTCAAATTCTGGATCTACCAAAGCTCTGGTAATTTCTCTTGCTCTATCTGGTCTAAAATTAAAGAAAATAACAGAATCATTTTTCTCAATTTTTGCAATTGGTTCTTCTCCATTACAAATAACAGTTGGTTCAACAAATTCATCAAATACTTCTTTTTGATAAGAATCTTCGATAGCTTTTACTGGACTTCCAGCTTTTATTCCTTCACCATTAACAAGTGCATTATAGCATTTTTGAACTCTTTCCCATCTTTTATCTCTATCCATTGCATAGAATCTACCTGATAGACTTGCAATTTTTCCTACATTTTTCTCTTTCATTTTTTCTTCTAGTTTTACAATGTAGCTTTCTGCAGATGCTGGTGGTGTATCTCTTCCATCTAAGAAACAATGTACATATACATTTTCAAAGTCTCTTCTCTTAGCCATTTCTAATAATCCATATAGATGACGAATATGACTATGAACTCCACCATCTGATACCAATCCTAAAATATGTAATTTAGAATTGTGTTTTTTACAATTTTCAATTGCTGCAATAAATTCTGGATTTGAGAAAAAGTCTCCATCTTCTATTGATTTTGTTATTCTAGTTAATTCTTGATATACAATTCTTCCTGCTCCAATATTGGTATGTCCTACTTCTGAATTTCCCATTTGTCCTTCTGGTAATCCAACATGCAATCCACTTGTATAAATATCTGTAGTTGGATATTTTTTCATTAGTCTATCAATATTTGGTGTTTTAGCTAATTTAATAGCATTTCCATCTTTATTTGGATTATCTCCAAATCCATCTAATATCATTAGCATTGTTAATTTATCTTTCATAATCTACCATCCTTCTCTCTAAGATTTTTAAGTGTTATTGTGTAAACTGTCGACTGTTATCTTACGCTTATATAAGATTTCGTATACCATCCATTAAGCCTCCTTGTCAAAGTTAACAATCTTTGAAAATTCTTCTGGATCTAAACTTGCTCCACCAACTAATCCTCCATCTATATCAGACATGGTGAATAGTTCTTTTGCATTCTTAGATTTTACACTTCCACCGTATTGTATTATAACGCTTTGAGCTACATTTTGTCCATATATTTCCTCAATTTTCTTACGGATATCTTTGATTGAGTTATTTGCATCTTCACTTGTTGCTGTTTTTCCTGTTCCTATTGCCCAAATTGGTTCATATGCAATAATGGTATTTTCTACTTGTTCATTTGTTAATCCTTCTAATGCTAGTTCTGTTTGTTTTGTAATCACTTCCGCTGTCTTTCCAGCTTCTCTTTGTTCTAATGTTTCTCCAACACATACAATTGGTTTTAATCCATTTGCAAATGCTGCTTTTATTTTCTTATTAACACTTTCATCTGTTTCATTAAAATATTGTCTTCTTTCTGAATGTCCAATAATGACATATTCTACATTAATTGATTTTAACATTTTTGCTGATACTTCTCCTGTGTAAGCACCTTTTTCTTCAAAATGCATATTTTGAGCACCAATCTTAATATTGGTATTTTGTGCAGTTAATAAGGCATAAAATAAATCAGTAAATGGAACACATAATATAACCTCATTTTGTGTTTCACCTACTAATTTTGATAATTCGTCAATATATCTAATTGTCTCATCTGGAAGCATGTTCATTTTCCAGTTTCCTGCGATTACTTTTCTTCTCATAAAAAATTCCTCCTTTATATCTATAATAATGTTCATAAAATTCTTTTGTGAATACAACATTATTACACGCCACTACGGACAGTATCATTGTATAACAAAAGAGAATACTTTTCAAGTATTCTCTTAGTTTTTCCTTGTTTTTTTGATTGTAAACTTCCAAAATGTCGCATAGACAAACGAACTCTATGCGACATATCTTTTTTTATTTATCCATTAAAGCTTCAATTCCTGGTAATTTCTTTCCTTCTAAGAATTCTAGAGAAGCACCTCCACCTGTTGAAATATGTGTCATTTTATCTTCTAATCCAGCTTTCTTAACAGCTGCTGCTGAATCACCACCACCAATAATGGTTGTTGCATCAATTTCTGATAATACTTTTGCGATTGCATTTGTTCCAATAGCAAATTGATCAAATTCGAACAATCCTAAAGGTCCATTCCATACAACTGTTTTTGCTTTTCTTAATTCTTCTTCAAACATTTTGATTGTTTCTGGTCCAATATCAAATCCTTCCCAATCTGCTGGAATCTCTTTGTAACTTACGACTTTACTTTCTGTATCTGGTTTGAACTCTTTACCTACTTTTGTATCTACTGGAAGCATAAATTTAACACCTTTTTGTTTTGCTTTTTCCATAGCTTCTTTGGCTAAATCTAATTTATCCATTTCACAAATTGAATTTCCTACTTCATATCCTTGCGCTTTGAAGAATGTATATGCCATTCCTCCACCAATCATTAAGGTATCTACTTTTTCTAATAAACTATCAATAACACCAATTTTGTCAGATACTTTTGCTCCACCTAAGATAGCAACAAATGGTCTTTCTGGATTATTTACTGCATTTCCTAAGAATTTCAATTCTTTTTCAATTAAAAATCCTGATACTGCTGGTAAATAACTTGCAATTCCTGTTGTTGAAGCATGTGCTCTATGTGCTGTTCCAAATGCATCATTTACATATACTTCTGCCATTGAAGCTAATTTTTTACAAAATTCTGGGTCATTATCTGTTTCTTCTTTATGGAATCTTACATTTTCAAGTAATAAGATTTCTCCTTCTTTTAAGTTAGCAGCTTTTGTCATTGCATCTTCACCAATAACATCTTTTGCCATGATAACTTCTTTTCCTAATAATTTTGATAATTCTTTAGCTACAGGTGCTAATGAAAATTCAGGTTTAAATTCTCCCTTTGGTCTTCCTAAATGTGATGCTAATATTAATTTACAATTTTGTTCTAACAAATATTTTATTGTTGGTAATGCGGCTACAATTCTTGTATTGTCTGTTATATTTTGATGTTCATCCATTGGTACATTAAAATCACATCTTACAAATACTTTTTTCCCTTTCAAATCAATATCTTTTACTGTTTTCTTATTCATACTGAATCCTCCCTTTCTTTACTGCAACAAATGATATGCAGTTCTCTTTCTCAACAGTTCTATTGTATAGCATTTTTTTCCAGTTTTCAAGTGGTTATTCTAATAATTTTAATTAGTATATCCAATATTTTAATTATCTTTCATTTTTTCTATTTCTTCTTCTTTTAATCCTGTTATTTCAGCTATTTCTTTAGTTGGTATCTTTCTTGCTAATAATTTTTTAACAATTTTTAATTTACTTTCTTTTTCTCCTTTTTCAATTCCTTGTTTTATTCCTTCTTCCCATCCTTTTCGTCTTGCCTCATTCATTTCCGTATTATATGTCAATCTACTTCTTTCTCTGATTTCATATAACTCTCTTTCATATTCATCTGCACTCATTTGTCTTAATTGTTCTACTGCTTCTTTAATTTCTTCATTTTCTTTTTTACATTCTTCCATCATTTTTCTATCTCCCCCAATCACATATAACCATTTTTCTAACAAATCTGCCACTTTTGGTTTCTTTTTCTTAAACTTTGGTAATTCTATAATATAGTATTTTACCATGTCTGTTAAATATTCTTCTTCTTTTTCATATCCCATATTGACATATCTAATTTCTTCTGTTTTTTCATATTTTAACATGGCTAAACTTAAGTATGCATTTCGTTTTACAACATTATCATTTATGATACATATAACAATTGTATCTTTTGCTTTTTTATATTCTTCTGATACTTTTATTTCTCCTGCTATTAGTTTTGCATTATATACCACTAATCTTCTTTCTATGGCTGTTGTATTTCCTACTTGTAATTCAATATCGATAATTGTATTGTCATTAATCTCTGCTTTTATATCTAATATACTTAATTTTTCATTTATCGTTTCTTTGGGTATTTCTGGATTTTTTATTTCTATCTTCTGTATTTCAATTCTTAATATTGCCTCTAATAAACTTTTTAAAATTTTTTCATTGCCACCTTTTCCAAAAATTCTCTTAAATACATAATCATTAGATAGTGGCAACATATCTACTTCTTTTAATTTACTGAAATTGTTCACTTTATTTTCTCCTTTCATTTTATCAAACGAATCTATTTTATTCAATAAATCGGTTTGATTTTATTGGATATATTAGAGATTTTATTTCTATTTTGTAATTTCTTATTATATAGTAAAAATACCTTACCTCTATGTATAATTTTGCTGGATATAACAAAATTCTTTTTTGAATATGATAAAAAACACTGAATTAAAAAAATAGATACATATTTATACAACAAATATACCGAAATTATATAATGGAAATTTTTCTAATAAAAGAATAAAATTAGATATGAAAATGGTTAAAATAAATCTTTTAAACAAATATATATAAATAGATTTTTTGATCTTGAAACACTTGAATAAAACACTTTATTTTTTATAGATATCATTAGTATTTAATTAATAAGATATAAATTTTAACTTGATATAAAATATACTTTAATAAAAATTTACAAACAAAAAAATCTCTAAATATATTTCCACTATTTTACAATACACTTAGAGATTTTTCAATATATTTATTTAATTTTTACTTTTTTATTTTTTTACAGATGCAATATAGCAAGCTAAGTCTACTAATTTGTTTGAATATCCCCATTCATTGTCATACCAAGCTACTAATTTTACAAATGTATCTGTTAACATGATTCCAGCTGAAGCATCAAAAATTGATGTATGTGG
>CALXKE010000051.1 GCA_944388805.1 uncultured Clostridia bacterium
ATGTACTAATTAATTTTAAAAAATTTTTAATTTTTTTCATAAAAAGACTTGACATTCATATAGTTAGTCTCCATTTTACAAGATTTATTCTTAAAGTTTATTCTATCTATATAAACTTAAAATACTATATTCTATCTATATTCGATTAAAAAATATGTAACTTTTAAAATTCATAACATATGTCACTATGATTTCTATAATTGTTCTTCTTTCGCTATTGCTTCCTTCATCTCAAAAGCTACTTTTTCTTTTAATTCTTCTATTTGTTGTCTTATATATTTATCACTATCAGAATAAACTGGTTTTAATATCTTTAATGTTACATCTTTTTTTCTCTTAAATATTTTTCTAATCCCAGTTGGTTCCCTAAAAGTAAATACACAAGGTACAACAGGAACTTGATTTCTAACTGCTATATCAAATGCGCCATTTTTAAAATTTCTTATTTTTTGACAATATGGCCATAAAGAAGCTTCTGGATAAACATGTACGATATTTTTTTCTTTTAATAAATTACTAATTGCTTTTATAAAATACTTTTTGTTTTCTATACCTTTTGGTATCGGAATTGCTCTTAGTAACTTTATTAATTTTCTAACAAAAGGGATTTTAAAACTTTCCTCTTGTGTTGTGTAATAGATTTTTTTATCTTTAAAAGCTAAACCTATCATTGCACAGTCTAGAAATAGTACATGATTTGATACACTAATGGCACCCTCTTCTAAATTTTCTATATTTTCTTGTCCTTCAATTTTAAAGTCATAGATAATTTTGGTAAGTACTTTTAGTATTGGATAGGCAATACCATAATATAGAAAATCTGAACATATAGAAAATATAGAATCTTCTTTTGGTACATATTCATAATTTTCATCAATGTTAAATTCACATGGTGTCCATAGGTCAATGATATTGGCATTTTCATTTTGTTCTAAATTTTCTAATTCTTCTATGCTCTCTACGTTTTCTATAACACCTTTCATTTTCATCCCATTCCTTTTTTCTATATCATAAGATTATTTTTTCTGTATTTCTCTTATGACAATATCTGCTATTTTATCACATGTGTCTTTTTTAATATATTTCTCTTGATTTTCAATCATCTGATTTTGTATTGTTTGATCTTTTATTAATTTTTTTGTGTTTTCTACTACCTCTTCTATTGTATCACATTTGATTGCCATTTTTCTTTTATCAAAAAAATTTGCATTATAATTTTCACAACCTGGTATTGGCATCGTATGGATAAATGGCTTTCGTAATGTTGCAATTTCTGTTGTTGTCAATCCTCCTGGTTTGCTAAGAATAATATCACTGGCTTTCATATAATGACTAATTTTATCTGTATATGGTAGTATGATTATGTTTCTAGTATTTTTATATTCCTCTTTCAATGTGTTAAATAAATCTTCATTATGCCCACAAGAAACAATAAAATTTACCTGTTTCATATCTTCATGTAATTTTTTAATCATTTCTGTTATATTTCCAAATCCCATACTGCCTGTTAAAATTAAGACATATTTTTCATTAACATCAAATTTTAATTTTTTCTTATATTCTTTTTTATCATATGATTGTCTATATGTTTTTGCTGTTGGAATTCCAAAAGGTAATAATTTCTTTTCTGGTATTCCTTTATTTTCAAAATCTTCTTTTAATTCTTCACTTGGTATCACAAAATAATCTGGATTTGTTTCTTCCCAAAATGGAATACATACATAATCTGTTGCTACTGCCATAAATTTTATAGGATGTTCTTTTTTAATAGCTGTTAAAGATTGTGCAGCAAATAAATGTGTTGTGATGATATATTGATAATTATTATCTATAATGTATTTATACAATCTTTTCTTATTTAAAAAATTCAAAGCATATACTGGTGATTTTAAATTGGTTTTTTGATAAATTTCACCTAATTTATATACTACTTTAAATACTTTTCCGTTTTCTCTTGTAGAATGAATATATAATTTATTTACATTATTTCTAACTCTTTGATTGACAATATCTAAGTATTCGATAAAGTCTGTTTCAATTCCTTTATCTATTAAATCTTCTTGAATCGCTTTTGCTGCCGAGTTATGTCCTCCTCCTGTTCCACAAGATAATATGAGTACCTTTTCTTTTGCATGTTTTCGTATTATTTTTTCTATTTTATGATAAAAACAATCTAGTCTTCCTATATATTGCTTATTCCATGGTTTGTTTCTACCAAAATAATGGATAATAACTGTGTTTCTACAAATCCATCGTAATCCGATTTGATTTTTTGGATGATTGATATTATATGTATTTAATGTTCTTTCCCCTAAGTTATATTTTAAGCTATCCACTAATTTAATTTTATCTCCAAACATAGATACAAGTATATCTTGATCTGGCAATAATAATTTCTTTTCATTTTTTTCTATAAATGCTTTTACTTCTTTTTCTATATGAATATTTCTCAAGGCTTTTAAATTTATTAAAAGGACACCTGTATTAATATATGGCTCATCTTCTTTTATATTTAATCGAATTTCATTTAGTTTATGTAATACCTTTTTTACATGTGTCGCCGCAATATAGTAGTTACCCTCAAAATCTGTTTCATATAATTCTTTTAATGGATTTATGACAATGGTATCAGCATCTAAGTAAAGAATTCTTTCTAAATCATGTGGCAAATAGTTACTAGCAAAAATTCTAAAATAAATCTCTACAGGATATCGTTTTTCATATACTGGAAATTGTTGAATTTCATTTTCAGATATATGAATGAAATGAATTTGAAATCGTTTTAAATCTAAATTATTATGGATTATCTTCCAATCAGATTTTTCTAAATCTCTATGTAGTACATATATATCAAAATTTTCTTTTGTATTAGAATACTGAATAGAATTTAATAATATATTTACTTGTTTTACATATTTTTTATTAACGGTTATTAAAATATTCATAAATATCTATTATTTTCCCTCTCCTTGTATTTGGGTATTATCTTTTTGTGCCTTTGCTACAGTTTTCCAGTTACTTTGTATGTATACTTCATCTTGTAAATCTTTTATATCTCTATATTTTCTTGTTAAAGATTTTGCTTGTTCTTGTGAAATCAATGCTTCTTTTTTTAATAATTGTAAAAACTCAGAATCATTTAATGAAGCAATATATTTACCAGCCATTAATTTTGCCACTCTTATTTTCATATCTTCATAATACTTAGGTAATTTTCCTGAAAGTACGCCTTTATATATGGTTCCTATTTCTGCCTTTCTAGTTTCTGCATTATATCCAATCATTTCTCCATTATTTAACTTTCTCATATAACGAGATATATAAGTTTTTATTCTTGCATTTTTCTTTGTATAATCTAATCCTAGTTCTTCTTTATCTCTATATAGTTTTTGCCTTAATACATGGTCTCTAGCAATATCTAATTCTTCTCCAATAGATTCCTTTAAAGCCATTTTGGCAGTTCTTTTTGTGAATTGTAAATCTCTTGCATCTGATTTTAATACATATCTGATAAATTTTTCATCATTTTCACTATAATCTAATGGTGTTTCCACTTCACCCTCATCCTCTATTTCCATTTCGTCTTGTGAAAGCCTTAATGTTGCTGATATAAGTCTATTACATTCTCTTTTTCCTTGATTTTGAGTATCTTCTTTACTTCTTTGCTCAATTTTTTCATCCAAATTTTCTTCTAAAAAGATTTTTGCATATTTATCTCTTAACTTACGAATTGCTGGTGGATAAGTTCCTTGATCTTCTTTTAGTATAACATTATCTACTGCTTTTTGATTATTTAAATTTCTTAATTGATTCATTAGAGTCATTACTTTTGGAGACATCGTAATTTTTCCTTTTGTACTGTTGGCTATAACGTCATTTACAAAAATTTCTTTTAATCTTTCTGCTATTTTTGAATAGGATTTTTCTTTATTCGCTACATCAATTTCTGCTTTATCAATTCCTAAAGCAGTTAACACACGAATATAATCCTCATCTAAAGTATCTACAATATTTCCCTTTTTATCTCTTACTAATCCTTCTCTTAGTCCATCAACCATATCTAATGGAATGTATGAAATTTGATCTGCTAATCTCATTAAAGATGCCTCTGCTGTTGCTGGTTTAATCGTTCTATCATAGCCCCTTACACCATAACATTTTAGCATTTCTAATTCAAAATCTTTTTCTGTTTTTCTGACATTTGGTATATATTCTTTTTCTGGAGTTTCTCCATTATGTGTATTAATACCATCCATGATAAGCCATAAAGATTCTCTTATTTTTCCTAATTCTTTAGGCCCAATTTCTGGGTTATGTACTTTTATTTTCTCTATGATTTGATCATATATATGTTCTGTAAAAACTAGTTCTCTGCTACCGACTGCATTATGGCATACCAATCCTAAGCCATCATCTTCTTGAATATTCGATATCCACCATTCTCCACTATGTCCTAAAAAAGTATGTCCAATATCGTGATGTTTTGCCATGATTCCTACGATTTGTTCATTTAGCCCTAATTTCTTAGCAATCTCCTTGGTGATTTTTTCTACATCCTCTTGATGTGTTTTTCTAACCGTAGTTTCCCCTGATGATTTTCTAAGTCCTTTTACCATCATGGTTTCATCACAACTTTTTTTGTTGTATAAAGTTAATACCATATCCATTTCATTTGCATATTTTTCTAATCTTTTTAATTCTAGTTGTCTATGAAATCTTTTTGTTTTATCAATTGTTCTTCCCTGAAAATCTTTTATTGTATTTTTTATTTTCATAATTCTCTCCCTTTTCTTCTCTATTCAAATTCGCAACTGTTAAAATTATACCACAAATCTTGAAATTTGTACATATATAGCATTTTAATACTTTTGTTGCAAAATTATGTAAATTTTCCGAATATTTTCTTGTTTTATCCCAGAAATACTTGTATATTTTACGTTTTTATAATATAATTTCCAATGGGAGGAATGAATTATGTCTAAACTATTTATATCTCATGGAGATATTATATTAGATAATATCTATAATGGAGATTTAGAATTAATTAAACAAGATGGCGGTGGTAGTAACTGGAACACATTATATAACTTATCTTATCTAGGTGAAACCTGTTACGCTGTTGGTACTTGTGGTAAAGACAAAGAAGGTGATATTGCCCTTTCTTCTTTAAAAGCAGGTAATGTAAATACAGACCTTGTTCGTCGTGATGATATTTCTACTTCTATCATGAATATTATCATTCCAAATCAGAGCGAATTAGGTGATAACAGTATTATTCATAGTTGGTATTCACCAATTACTAACAAACGCACTTTATTTTTCAGAGACAATCTTCCAATAGAATTACCAAAAAATATGTTGGAAAATGATATTTATGTCTTGCTAGATAAATTTGAAACCATTAATTTTGATTTTATTTCAAATCTTCAAAAGAAAAAAGTTTGCTTAGATATTGGACATGTTCGTTTTATTGAGCATTTTACAAAACAATATTTAACAATGTTTTTTAAAACTGCAAATTTAATTCAATTGAATGAAACGGTTAAACCTTTATTATTTGAACGTTTACAAATTCAAGATGAATTTGAATTTTTTAATTTACTTGATTTAGATTTGTTAGTTGTTACAAAAGGAAAAAAAGGTGCTACCTTTATCTTTAAAGAAAACAATGAATTAAAAACCATTGATAAAGAACCTGAAGTTATTGCAAAAGTAATTGATTCTTCAGGAGCTGGAGATGCTTTCTTTGCTTCAGTTATTCAAGGGTATGCCTATACAGATACTATTAATTCAGATTTTATTAATAAGATTTTTTCTACTGCCAATAAGGCTTCTAGAGAAGTAATTAGTCAACTTGGTAGTCGAAGAACATCTTAATATATAAAATAAATTAAAATTAAAAGATCATTATTAATAAGGAGGAAAAAATGAAAAATTTTGATGTTGCCATTATTATGGGAAGTGATTCTGATTTATCTATTATGAAAGATGCAGCTAAATTTTTAGAAGATATGGGAATTTCTTATGAAATGAAAATTCTTTCTGTACACAGAACACCTGAAAAAGCTATGGAATATGCTAATAGCTTAAAAGAAAATGGTGTAAAAGTTGTCATCGCTGGTGCTGGAGGTGCTGCACATTTACCTGGTGTATTTGCAGCTATGTTACCTACTGTTCCAGTCATTGGTATTCCAATTCATACAAAAACATTAGGAGGCGTTGATTCTTTATATTCAATTGTCCAAATGCCTTCAGGAATTCCAGTTGCAACAGTTGCAATCAATGGTGCTAAAAATGCTGGTATTCTAGCAACTTCTATCTTAGCTGTTGGAGATGAAAGTATAAAAGAAAAATTAGCAGCTTATAAAAATTCTTTAAAAGATGCTGTTTCTAAAAAAGATGAAAAACTTCAAGAAATGGGATATGCAAATTATTTAGAAAATATGAATAAATAAAAAAGTTGCCAAAGGGGACGTGTCATTTTGGCAACTTCCATAAAAATCTAACCTTATTGTATACGGAAAAATCTACATAGGGTTAAGAGATAAAAGTTGATTTTTCCTATACAATTATAAAAGTTGCCAAAGTGACACGTCCCCTTTGGCAACCTAATAAATTTGAAAGGAATGTGAAAACAATGAAAAAAATTAGTAGTGGTAAAGTTCGTGAAATTTATGAAGTAGATGATGACAAA
>CALXKE010000052.1 GCA_944388805.1 uncultured Clostridia bacterium
GTTAGACCAGTATTAGAGCTTGCAGGATATAAAAATATAAGAACAAAAGTTATTGGAACAAACAATCCAAGAAACGTTGTTTATGCTACATTAGAAGGATTAAAAGCTATGCAAACAGTAGAACAAGTAGCTAAAAAAAGAGGTAAAAAAGTAGAAGATATTATATAGTTAAAAAATAAAAAAGGGAGATAACTGTATCAATGGTCAACAATCAATCACAAGGGGAGGGGACATTCCTTAACCCAAGTGAAGATGACTTAAAGGTAAGGTGTGTCCTGAAAAATAGAATAATAAAAAGGAGAGCACATTAACGAAGGTCAACAGATATTCACAAGGGGAGGGGACATTCCTTAACCTGAGTGGAAGTGACCTAAAGGTAAGGTGTGTCCCCTGACAAATAATAAAGGGAGGTGCAAACCGCAATGAAACTAGATGAATTAAAACCAGCTGTAAGTAAAGTAAAAAGAAATAGAGTAGGTCGTGGTATGGCATCAGGAAATGGTAAAACATCAGGTAGAGGTCATAAAGGACAAAAAGCTAGATCTGGTGGAGGAGTAAGAAGAGGTTTTGAAGGTGGTCAAACACCATTATATAGAAGATTACCAAAAAGAGGATTTACCAATATCCATGCTAAAACTTACACAGAAGTAACATTAAAAATGCTTAATTTATCTAAAGCAACAGATGTTACAGCTGAAACGCTTTTAGAAGAAGGAATCATTGGAAAAATCAATGATGGAATAGTTATATTAGCAACAGGAAAATTAGAGAAAAAATTAAATGTAAAAGCCAAGAGATTTACAGCAAAAGCAAAAGAAGAAATTGAAGCTTTAGGCGGAAAGGCAGAGGTGGTTTAATTGTTTAAAACGTTAAAAAACGCATTAAAAACACCTGATGTAAGAAAAAGACTATTATATACATTATTACTAATCGTTGTATTTAGATTAGGGTGTTATATAACTGTACCTGGAGTAGATAGTATCGCATTAAATGATGCTATGAGTAATACGCAGGGAATTGCAGGATTAATTGATATGATTTCCGGAGGAGCTTTTTCTAGATTTTCTGTTTTTGCGATGTCAATCAGCCCATATATCACTGCCTCAATTGTTATCCAATTGTTAGCAATGATTATACCTTCATTAGAAAGACTAACTAAAGAAGGTGGAGAAGAAGGAAGACAGAAAATTAATCGATATACAAAAATCTTAACGATTATACTTGCTTTAGTAGAATCAATTGGTATATATTTTGCATATCAATCAAGCGGAATATTTGTTGACAATTCATTCTTAACAGGAGCTTTAGTTGTAGTAGGGTTAGTAACAGGCACATCTATATTAATGTGGCTTGGAGACCAAATTACAAATAAAGGTGTTGGAAATGGAATTTCACTATTAATCTTCATTGGTATTATTTCAGGATTGCCAGGTGGAGTAGTAACTCTTTGGAATCTTATTGTATCAAATGGAGCATTTAGTACAACAGGATTATTATTGGCAATTGGTATTGTAATAGGAGCAATTATTTTAGTTGCTGGAGTTGTATTTGTACAACAAGCAGAAAGAAGAATACCAGTACAATATTCAAAAAGAGTTGTTGGAAGAAAAATGGTAGGAGCACAAAATACACATATCCCATTAAAACTTGCTATGGCAGGGGTTATGCCAGTAATCTTTGCTTCATCATTTATGACATTCCCAGCAATGATTATTCAAATATTTGTACCAGATATAGCAAGTCAATCTGGATTTTTAGCAGGACTATATAATTTCTCAATTGCTACATCAACGTCAAATGTAGGAATTGGATATTCAATAGCAAATGCACTAGTATATTTATTATTGATTCTAGGATTTACGTATTTTTATACGTATGCTACATTTAATCCAGCAGAAGTATCAAATAATATTAAGAAAAATGGTGGATTTATCCCTGGAATCAGAGCAGGAAAACCAACAACAGAATATTTATCATCTGTTATCTCTAAATTAACATTATTTGGAGGATTGTTCTTAGCAGTTATAGCAATTATACCTATGTTACTAAGATTTACAAACCTAAATATTGCATTTGGAGGTACATCAATCTTAATTGTTGTAGGTGTTGCTCTAGAAACTGTTCAACAACTAGAATCTTTATTAGCAATGAGACACTATAAAGGATTCTTAGAAAAATAAAAATGTTGATTAGAACAATAAAAAATAATCGTTCAAACATCAGCTTGAACGATTATTTTTTTGTTTAATTTTGTACTTATATCTCTACTATGGAAGTAATCTTTTTATCGCTTTTGTGTTGTGTATTTGGGATTTAAATCACAAAAGCAATTGGGTTTCATCTCTGAAAATGGGCATTTGTGCATTCGTGGCATGCGAGACGAAGGAACGTCACAAGACCATAGCATAGCTGGATTATTATGTTTTTTTCTACAGCTTAAAAATCTTTTCTTCCGTTTTAGTTCCCAGTTGAGAACATTGATTGATTTTTTTGTGTTTAACATAAAACTCAAAACTCCTTTCAAATCATTTGTTAGAAATATTATAGTATATTTAAAGATGAAAATCAAGAATGGGATAAGTGGGATAATCAATAAGGATAAAATAGTATATATACTATTGAGTAAAAATATCAAAAAAAGTTGAATACAAAGATAAAAAAGTATGAAATACTATTAAAAAATCCTTGAAAGTTTCGCTTTTTTGTAGTAAAATAATTTCGGATAAAAATTAAATAAAGGAGAGCGTTGAATATGATATTAATAATGTTAGGAGCACAAGGAACTGGGAAAGGAACAGTTGCTGGCTTAATTAGTAAAGAAACAGGATTACCACAAATTTCAACAGGAGATATCTTTAGAAAAAATATTAGTGAAAAAACACCATTAGGTATAGAGGCTGATAAATATATTTCTAAGGGAGAATTAGTACCAGATGAAGTAACTGTACCAATGGTAGAAGATAGATTAACATGGGAAGATGCAAAAAATGGAGCCATATTAGATGGATTCCCAAGAACAATTGAACAAGCAGAAAAGTTAGACGAAATATTAAGTAAAAATGGAAATAAAGTAGATTTAGTTGTAAACTTAGTAACACCAAGAGAAGAATTAATTGACAGAATGTTAACAAGAAGAGTGTGTACAAATCAAGAATGTAAAACAACATATAATACAAAATTAAATCCACCAAAAGTGGAAGGAATTTGTGATAAATGTGGATCACCATTAAAACAAAGAGAAGATGATTCTGATCCAGAGGCAATTAATAGGAGATTAGAAATTTATGAAGAAAAAACAAGCCCATTAGTAGAATATTATGATAAGAAAGGTGTATTAAAAACAGAAACAGTTAGTTTAGCTATTAATAGAATGGGAAAAGATGTAGCAGAAGATGTTATCAAATTAATCAATCAATAGTATGATATAAGTTTGATATATATTAAAAATACGATAGGATAAAATCAAAAGTTGATAAGTATATTATCAACTTTTGTGTTCCGTTATAGGAGTATGGATGATTTTCCTATAACGTTAAACTTTTATCTTATATAGAAAGAAGGAGCAGTAATGGTAACAATAAAATCAAAAAGAGAAATAGAATTAATGAAAGAAGCTTGTAAGGTTGTTGCTTTAACATATAAGGAATTAGAAGAAAAAATAAAACCTGGAATGACAACATGGGAATTAGACCAAATAGCAGAAAAAACAATGAGGAGTTTAGGAGCAATTCCAGCTGAAAAAGGATATGACATAGGAATAAGAGGTGTACCTAAGTTTCCAGCATCTATTTGTGTATCAATTAATGATGAAGTCATTCATGGAATTCCTTCAAAACATAAAGTGATAAAAGAAGGCGATATTGTAAGTGTAGACACAGTAGCATTGAAAAATGGATTTAATGGGGATGCTGCAAGGACATTTATGGTGGGAAATGTTTCTAAAGAAGCAAGAAGACTAGTAGAAGTAACCAAACAAGCTTTTTTTGAAGGAATCAAATATGCGAAACCAGGTAATCGAATTGGTGATGTTTGCCATGCCATTGGAGAATATGTTCATTCACAAGGATATTCTGTAGTAAGAGAATTTCAAGGACATGGAATTGGAAGAGAAATGCATGAAGATCCAGGTATACCAAATTATGGAAAAGCAGGTAGAGGAATTAGACTAGAACCGGGTATGACGTTAGCCATAGAACCTATGGTAATTCAAGGAAAACCAAACATTTTAGAGATGGATGATGGTTGGACAATTATTACAGAGGATGGAAGTTTAGCAGCTCATTATGAAAATACAATTTTAATTACAGAAAAAGAGCCGGAAATATTGACAATACTTTAATTATGGTGTATAATACAGTAGTTATTAGACACAATGGATAATTTTGTGAAAAAATAGCTCTTTAAGGAGGGGAAAGAATTTGTCAAAAGAAGATGTTATAGAAGTTGAGGGAGTAGTGGTTGAAGCGCTACCAAATACAACATTTAAAGTAGAATTAGAAAATGGACATCAGATTTTAGCTCATATATCTGGTAAGTTAAGAATGAATTACATTAAGATTTTACCAGGAGATAAGGTAAAGGTAGAACTTTCACCTTATGACTTAAATAGAGGTAGAATCACTTGGAGAGCAAAATAAAAATAGATAAAAATTAACCCAAATACATATATAAGTTATTTTAGGAGGTGCAAAAAATGAAAGTAAGACCATCAGTAAAGAAAATATGCGATAAATGTAAAATAATAAAAAGAAAAGGGAAAATTAGAGTAATTTGCGAAAACCCTAAACACAAACAAAGACAAGGATAGTCTTAAAACATGCTAATAACACAAATTGGATAGCGGCTGTGAAATCAGAAATGATTTACATATCAAATTTGTGTTTATATATATGTCTTAAGAAGATTTAAAGACTGGGGTAAACACCAGTGCATTTCACCTTTAAATGGTATTAAGACAAAACAATAAAAGATAAAAATAACAAAGAAAAACAAAAAATATTTTGGAGGTGCAAAAACATATGGCTCGTATAGCAGGAGTAGATTTACCTAAAGAAAAAAGAGTAGAAATAGGACTAACATATATCTATGGAATAGGTGTATCAAGTTCTAGAAAAATCCTAGAAAAAGCTGGAATCAATCCAGACACTAGAGTAAAAGATTTAACTGATGATGAAGTTAATAGCATCAGAAAAGTTATTGACGAATCATACAAAGTTGAAGGTGATCTAAGAAGAGAAGTAGCATTAAACATCAAGAGATTAACAGAAATTGGATGCTACAGAGGATTAAGACATAGAAGAGGTCTTCCAGTAAGAGGACAAAGAACAAAAACAAATGCTAGAACAAGAAAAGGTCCTAGAAAGTTAGTTAGTAAGAGTAAAAAATAATTTAAAAAATTGATTAACATGGATTAAAAACATCAATTTGCACATTTTCGTTATTTATTTCAAACCTCGATGTACAATAGTACACCTTCAGCTTGCAATAAATATCAAAAATGCACATATTAATACTTTTAATCAATGTTATTAAAGTAAGTAAAGTATCAATCTGAACATTTAGTTAATTTTATAAGAATTGCAAGATTGAAAAAATCAAAATGAATATAGATTAGATTCTATAAAATAGAGATAATTTCACTTAAATAAAGGAGGGAATTCGTAACAATGGCTAATAATAAAACAACTAGAAAACCAGTTGCCAGAAGAAATAGAAAAAATATAGAAAAAGGTCAAGCACACATTCATTCTAGTTTTAACAATACAATCGTAACAATTACAGATGTACAAGGAAATGCAATTTCATGGGGAAGTGCTGGAGAATTAGGATTTAAAGGTTCTAGAAAAAGCACACCATATGCAGCTGGACAAGTTGCTGAAACAGCAGCAAAAGCAGCTATGGAACATGGGTTAAAAACAGTTGAAGTGTTTGTTAAAGGACCAGGTGCTGGTAGAGAAGCTGCAATAAGAGCTTTACAAACAGCAGGTTTAGAAATCAGTGCAATTAAAGATGTAACACCAATACCACACAATGGTTGTAGACCACCAAAAAGAAGAAGAGTATAATTCAAAGAAATAAAAAGGAGATAACATAAGTAAGATGTATCCCCTGACATTAAGAAAAGAAAGGAGAAATAAAATGGCAAGATATAAAGACGAACAATGTCGTAGATGCCGTAGAGAAGGACAAAAATTGTTCTTAAAAGGTGATAGATGTTATTCAGATAAATGTAGTATTTCAAGAAGAAACTATGCACCAGGACAACATGGACAAAAAAGAGCAAAACTTTCTGAATACGGAACTCAATTAAGAGAAAAACAAAAAACAAAAGCATATTATGGAGTTGGAGAAAAACAATTTAGAAAATATTTCGAAATGGCTTCAAATAAAAAAGGTGTAACAGGTGAAAACTTATTACAAATTTTAGAAAGTAGATTAGATAATGTTGTATATAGATTAGGATTTGGAACATCAAGAGCACAAGCAAGACAATTTGTTAA
>CALXKE010000053.1 GCA_944388805.1 uncultured Clostridia bacterium
ATACACTTTCTATGTCTTTCTTAAAAGTTTCACTATATTCTACTTCAAAACTATTTTTCTCCATTAATTATCCCCCTTAAACTATCAAATACTTCTTCATGAGAGTAATATTTAGTATTAGGGTCATTAGCTTCTTTCTCCGCTTCTTCTAAAGCTTTCTCAATATCAACATTTCCAAATTTTTCTTCCATTGCTCTATCAATTTCTAATTCTTCAATCATTTTAGAATATTTTTCTAAACTCATCACAACCATTGAGCCATATCCATTTTTTGTTAAATATACTGCTTCATCTTCTTTTAAAACTAATTCCTCAATTTCAGGATATTTATTTCTTAAATCTGATACTGGTCTTATATTAATCATATCAATTCACCCTTTCAAAAAATATTATCATTATTTTATCATTATTTTATCTTTTCTTCAATATTTTTATAAGAATTTTATATACATTTTACAAAAAAAGTTATAGATAAAAACATAATCTATAACTTTCTATTAAGAATTTTAATCTAATAATTGACATTGTTCTTTATACCAAGCAGGACTACAAACCATGATGATTTGACAATTTCCTTCCCAGAAATAGACTTCCTCTTTGTCTATTAAAATAACATCTCCTTGTTTAAACTCTATTTGTTTATCTCTTTTATGTATTGTTCCTTTTCCTTCTAGGATATAAGCCATTTCTTTACATTTTAAGTTTGAGCAATATCCTTTTTCAGGATATCTTCCTTGTATGGTATTAATACAAAAATCCATATCTTTATCATTTAATTTTTTAGAATATTCTAGCAAATAGCTTGTATCACTATTTATCACTTTTTGTGCTTCTTCTTTTTTTACAACTTTCATGTCTTATCTCCTTTAAACTTTTATTATATTTCTATTATTTTAATTTTAACATGTATAACTTTCTTAAAAATCCATTAGATAATCTCGTTTCTTTTACAAATTTTAATCCCACTCTTTCAAGTGTTTTACAACTTCCTATATTATTAGGATGTGCCATTGAAATAATATAATCAAATCCTAATTCTTTTGCTAAATTTAATTCTATTGTTTGAAGTTTTGTGGTAATACCATTTCCTCTATATTCTGGTAAAACTAAGTTGCCTCCTAATTCACATACTTGATATTCTTCAAGCTCAAATTCCTTTTTAAAGTCTGCCAACATATCTTGTGAAACATATAATTGTGCCATCCCTGCAAGCTTATCTCCATCATAAGCTCCATATAATGGGGCATAATTTTTTTCATCAAACATACTGTCATATTCCCATTGTTCGTAAGGAATAAAATATTCTTTGTCTTCTAATCCTCCTAATACTGTTTCAATCAATTTAAATAATTGATCTTTATCTTTTTCTTCAATCTTCTTATACGCTAAATTCATTTTAAAACCTCCTTTAAATTTTTAGAATATGTTTTTAATTTTTGAAAACAGTTATATGCCTCCATAACTTCTTTGGAATTTTTAGAAATATATCCTCTTTCTTTCATACCTTCTGGTAAATCTGCAATTAAAATTTCTTTATCAATACCATCCCAACCTGCACCAACAATTTCTAATAATTCTGGTTCCTTTTCTTTTATCTCATCATAATCCACAAATAATGTTTTGATATTACTTTGCATATAAATTTTTAATGTTTTATTTTGTTTAAATTCTTTAATCTTATTCTTACTAAAGATAAAAATTCTTTCTACATTGACTCCTCTATTAGCTACTTCTAAGTTGATTTGTCTAAACTTCATTTCTTGTGGTTCTTCTGTCCATTCATCTTCTAACATAGTTGATGCACACCATAAGTAAGATTCTTTATTTAGCCTTCTAAAACAATGATTTAATGCTCTATAAAATTTTCCGATTTCTAAATTTTCTGTTTTTCCGTTTTTTCCAAATTCAATTTTTCCGCCATCCGTTTCAATAGCCATACCGGTTGTATTTTTTAGTCTAAGTAATAGCTCAACAATATCTTCTATAATTTCATGCTCATTTATAATACAATATTTATCCTTTGGTATGTCCAAAAGAAGTGTATTAATTCTTAATCCAATTTCTTTTTTAAAATTTTCTGCTAAATTCTTTTCGATTGGATCTCTTTTTGAATCCTTGTCATCAACAATTACCACACTTGACTCTGCATGTAATTTTTTTACAAAATGGACAATAAAATTTTCTTCTTCCTTATTCATGTGATGTTTTGCAAAATAAATAAGTCCTTCATAATATTGCGATACATTTTCTAGATTATCTTGTATTGTTTCAATTTCTTCATATTCTACAATATATCCCTCTTTTTCTAGACATTCTTTTAAATATATGTTCCAATCTTTGTTGCTATTGACTATCATAATTTTTTTAGGTATATGGATATATTTATAGATATTGCTTCTCCTATCTGAGGGTTTCAAGGTATCTTCTGGAATCTCCCATACCATTCCATTTTTAATAGCCCCATGAATCCTATTTTCTTTACATAGTTTGATAATTCTTCTTTCTGTTATTCCCCATATTTCAGAAAATTGTTTTGCTGTTAAATATCCCATTTTCCTCTCCTTTTTATATTATTCCATATTCAGAATAATATATATTATGTTTTTATATTATTCTATTTTCAGAATAATGTCAATAGTTTTTTGATATTTATTTTTAAAACTTATTTTTCTCTATATATGATATTTTAACAAATTTTAGAATTTTTCATATGATATTTCTAGGTGATGAAAATGAATATAGTTCCTACAAATGTTTTATACAATTCTTATCTGTTAAGACAAAATCTAATTTTATTAAATCATGCATATACTTTCTTAAATATACAAGTTGTTGGAAATAGTGTATTATGTAAACCTATCTATGTAGTGAAATTAGGAAAAGGACCCAATAAAGTCTTTTATTCTGGATCTATTCATGCGAATGAATGGATTACTTCTGTTTTATTAATGAAATTTATTGAAAATTATTGTGATGCTTATGTTTCTAACGGTTCTCTTTATGGATATCCTATAAGACAACTTTTTAATAGCACCTCTATTTATATCATGCCTATGGTAAATCCTGATGGTGTTGATTTAGTCAATGGATACATAAATCAAAATTCTACCACTTATCGAAATGCAATTACCATTAGCAATCGTTTTCCTGATATTCCTTTTCCTTCTGGTTGGAAAGCCAATATCAATGGTGTGGATTTAAACTTGCAATTTCCTGCTGGCTGGGAACAAGCAAGAGAAATTAAATATGCACAAGGATTTAATCAACCTGCTCCTCGTAACTTTGTTGGATTTGGTCCCTTAACAGAACCAGAGTCTTTAACAATTTACAATTTTACCTTAATGCATGATTTTAAATTAGTGCTTGCTTATCATACACAAGGTCAAGAAATTTATTGGCAATTTCAAAACTTTAATCCACCAAATAGTTTAGAAATTGGTCAAAGATTAGCTGAGGCGAGTGGATATAGACTTGCTGATACTCCATACAATTCTAGTTTTGCAGGATATAAGGATTGGTTTATTCAAAATTATAATCGTCCGGGATATACGATTGAAGCTGGTATCGGAGAAAATCCTCTACCTATTTCACAGTTTGATGAAATTTATAATGATAATATTGGTATCCTCATTTTAAGCGCCGTTTTATAATAAAAAATACTAAGTTCTCACTTCTGATTACTTAGTATTTTTCTATTTTTAAATCTATCTCTTATATATATTCTTTTAATCCATCAACAATTTTATAAACCTTTGTCATAGGATTTCTTTCTGATGCTTGTCCATCTTTATTAATATTCTCCATATATTTACAATTTCTTATTGCATTATGTATCTTGCCATCTTTCGTAACCTTCTCAAAAATGTCAGCATCATTTTTATTATACACTCCTAATCCATTCTTTTGAAATTCTTTGCTAAGCTCGTCTAGTATATCATTTTTAGAAATATATCTAGTTACTTTCTTTAAATGAGATAACAACCAAAGTTCAAAATTTGGATTTGACCAACAAGTATTATAATCACAATTTTCTATTGCTTTATTAAATTGTTCATCATTATAGTCATCTTTATCAAACACTACCCAAACTTGTCCATATACTTTACTTGAATAATTGACATATTTTTGAGTATATTTTACTAAATCTACAGTATTTCTTCCTGTTCCTTTTACTTCAATATTAGGTATTAAAACATCTACTTTATTCCCATACTTTTCATTAATCTTTTTCTTTAATCCGTTAAAATAATTAGGTTCTGTTTTCTTTCCTTCACATACTCTTAAGTAATTGGTGGGTAGCCGCCTTTTACTTCTTAATCTATCTTTCCTTGAAACATTATTGTTTCTCATGACTTATCTCAAATTCTTCTAAAACTGGAATAGCACCATATCTTCCAGTTAAATAATCTTTGTTGTATGTTGCATCGTTTCTAACCTTTTTACCAGATTTATTATTTCCATCTTCATCATCTAGTATATAATCAGATAGAGCATACATTTCTGATACACCATCTCTATTTTTCTCAGTAAACCAAATTTCATCTCTTCTAAATGTTTCTTTATTTAAGTTTACTGTATCATGAGTAGAATATATTAACTGTC
>CALXKE010000054.1 GCA_944388805.1 uncultured Clostridia bacterium
CTTTGCACTGATAATCCTAATAATTCGCTAGCAATTGTTGTTGTAATATATTCATTTTGTTGCAAATAATTTAAAATTTTATCGCTTGTTTTATCGCTTGTTTTATCGCTTGTTTTTGTTTTATTTGAAAATTCATTTTCAAATCCAGCATGCATAAATATAGTGGTAATAAAATAATCTCTTGTTTCATTTGTTTCAAACTCTGGTTCTTTTGAGCCATTATTTTTCAATGCCCTTTTAATTTTTGGAATACCTGTATTTCTACCTTCTGTCAATTTTAATTCTTTTAAAAACTCTCCAATTCTACGATTTCTGTATTTTCTTGCAATTATATTTTTATCTTCAATTGATTTTTCACTAATGGAACGGTCTGGTCCAGGATAGCTTACAATATGAATCCTATCTGCCATTATTCTTACTTCTACTGGCTCTCTTACATCATATCCTCTATGATAAACGGCATTTACCAAAGCTTCTTCTATCGCTTGATATGGATAATTAAAAAATCGTATTGCTTCTGCTTGTCCATCTACCTTTAAAATTTTTTCTTCAATTAATATATTACTGATATAAGTCAAAGCACTTTTTATCATACTATCTATTGGTCCTCTGAATATTCTTTCTGTCATATCGTCTCCTTCTGGACCATTTCTCAAATCAACTACTTCTATTTGTGAATATGGGAAAAATTTTTGTGGATCATCATTAAAGAACATCAATCCAACATTTAAAGGTTTCATATATTCTGGTGTTCCATCTACAATTCTCATACTTTTACATAAATCAATAAAATCCATCTTTTCAGATTCTTCTAATAAATCACTTTTAATTTCATATAAATAATTTTGAATAAGTGGTAATTTCAAATCTTGAATTTCTGCTTCATAGTTCATTCTATCATCAAAGGGAATCGTTCTTGCCATATCATATAATTCTTTTTGTTCTGTTTCTGTTGCCTTTACTGTACTTGACATTTTCCTTATATAATATGAATATCCTTTTGAAAAATCTTTATCTAATGTTGTTGGACATTTATATGGTCTTGTTTGTCCACCAAAACACCATACTACTAATATATTTCTATCTTTATATTGTGCCACATCTACGATTGGCGTATATGATGGTTGAATTAACTTGCATTTAGCCAATAATTCTTTTTGGATTTTGTCTATTTCAGATAATTCAAGACCTGTTATTGGCATTTTAGGTCTACCGTTTTCTTCTTCAACACCAATTAAAATGTATCCTCCGCCCCAATTATCTATATCATTTGCAAATGCACAAATTGTATGTAATATTGGCTCTGGATTCCAATTTTTCTTTAATTCTAATCTTGCATTTTCTACAATATTTTCATTTAATATATTTTCTATACTTGTAGGTAATTTCATTATTTCACCTCTTTTTATTCTATTAATCACAATTTCTTTAAAAATTGTATTGAAGGTTCATTATGCTTATAACTTAATTTAAATGTTTTTAGGTATATCATTATTTTCACACCTCTAAATCTATGCCTACACTATATCACAGATTTATATTTTCCTCAATAAATTCACTAAAATTCATATTAAATCGTACCTCTTAAGTAATTCGTGGCAAAATTTTTCACATGAGATTTAGCCTATATATGTTCTAATTCTTATTTTTCGTCCTATGAAATTTTATAGGACGAATTTTTTGATTTTTTCGTCCTATGGATTTTATATCATTATCTAGGATCATCACCCAGTTGTTTTATTTTAGCTCTAACAAATTCAAACATTTTTGAATTTGTAACAACCTTGTCTATAATTGTTCTTTCTTGTTTGGCAATTTGCATAATATAATCTAATTCATCTGCATTTAACATACTTACAAATGCTTTTTGTTCTTCTTCTGAATATAGAAAAGCAGTTTTAGTAAATAAGATAACTCCATCATTTCTTGTCTCTTCATCTCCATTTAACATCAATACTTTTATATGCTTAAATTTGATTAATATATCTCTTACTCCAATAATACATTTTACATTTTTGGAATTATTATGATTACACTGTCTCATAACTTTTCTTAATTCATCCATTTTATCCGTTATTCTTATAGCATCTTGAACTGTGCCTGGAACAAGTTCTAAATCTTTTCCTGTTTGTATCTTATAAATATGCTCTGCAATCTGATTTAAGTTTTGTTCTATAGAATCAAAATAGCTTAATGCCGATTTAGTAACATAAGTTTGATTTAATTTATCATTTGATTTATCAATAGAAAATTCTAAAATAGTTAAATCATTCATATCTCAATACCTTTATTTTTGTGAAATAACTTTATATTTTCTCTACACCTTTCTATTATTTTCTGTCCATCATAATTCTCATTCAATTTATCAATAGTTTTAAATTCTTCATCAGGTTGTCTAATTGCTATCCATTTTTTTGATAAAGACTCTTTATTTTCTTCTTTTGAGAATAATGTTGGTGGATTAATCACAGCTTCTTTGTCATCTATTTTTATCAAGAACATACAATGATATTTAGGTTTGCCAAAAATTGGTATAAATTTAATATCATTGGCATAATAAAATAATTCTAAAGCTTTACTTACTTCCATTTCTTTTCCATCTAACACTATACTTCTAAAATTGACTTTTTCTATCGCCGGAACTAAAATACTTTCTAAATAAGTGATGATAGTCGCTTGTTTTTCTAAATCTGTTAAATCTTCCATATGTAATTGTTCTGAAATTCCTTTTATATGATACCTTTCTATTAAATATTCATAAACCTTCTTTCTTGATTTATTAACTTTTTCTTCTGATACATAAAAATCACATAATTCATTTGGTTTTCCATTATAAAAATTTTCATCAGATAATTTATAATGCATAGATGATAATCTTCCATTATAAACTGTTGGATCTAGAAAATAATATTTATCTTTATCAAACTTTACAACAGTTACTTGATGTTCTAAAGAAACCTCTTGATTTTCAGCTATTCCTTTTATTCTCAATACATTTGATTCTTCATTACTTGCTATTAACAACATCTCTAAGAATCTACTTTGCGAATTGCAAGCACCTTTTCCTAATAAAGCAATATTTATTGCCTCTTGACTAAGAGAAGCTGCTTTTTCTCCAATACTTTCATACATTCCATTAATTCTAATATATTCTAAAAAATTAAGAACTTTTTCTTCTAAAGAATAGTGTTCATCTCCTAAGGTATATACAATATCTTGCAATTCTTTTTTTAATTTAGCATACATATAATCAGTATTCGCATTTTCAAAAAAGCTTCTACTATAAGGAGTAGCTTTTATATAATTTAATAGAAATTTATATTCATCTGTATTGTTTATTCGATATACTAAATCCCTATGATTTTTAACATCATTTTGCAATATTTGTTCTAGTACATCTTTATTAAATCCATTTAACTGCATGGTTATTGTCCTTTCTCTTTACGATTCTATTACTTATTTTTATCTTCTTTTTTACCCAACACTGCCACGCACTCCACATGTGTGGTCGCTCATCTGTAGATTTTTTCCGTGAATATCGTTGCTTGTCTGTAGATAATCTTCATAATTTATTTTGCCCTCATTTTTTAGCACAAAAGTTACTTGTTTTGGATCTGCTTTATCTTTTTTATCATATCCACCAATTATAACTTGTTTTACTAAAATTTCAAAAGCATCTTTATCAAATTCTGTTATAATTTCTCCATTTTCAAGGTATTGCTTTAATTTATTCAAACTAATTTTTCTGTTTGTTTTGTTTCTTTCATCTAGCACTAATTTTTCTTGCTTTAAATTTAATTGTTCGATTTGATTTTGCATTTTTTCTTTTCTCTCTAAGAATGTTTCTCTATCAATGGCATTTTCTAAACTTAAATCAATTAATTTATTCATTTTTGATTTTAGTTTTTCTTTTTCAGTTTCAATATTTTCTATTAACTTATTTGATGAGTTCTCAGTAATGATGTTGTTTATTCTTGTTATAAATTTATTTACAATATCACCTTTGTTACTACATAATATTTTATATGCATCTACAAAACAA
>CALXKE010000055.1 GCA_944388805.1 uncultured Clostridia bacterium
ATGGGTAAAGGTAAAGGTGCTCCTGAATATTGGGTAGCAGTTGTTAAACCAGGAAGAGTTATGTTTGAAATTGCTGGGGTACCAGAAGAAGTTGCTAGAGAAGCTTTAAGACTTGCTATGAATAAACTACCTAATAAAACAAAAATTGTAGCAAGAGAAACTGAAAAGGTAGGTGATAATGATGAAGATAAATAAAATAAGAGAAATGTCTTCACCAGAACTAGAGAAAGAATTAGGTGAACTAAAAACAGAATTATTCAAATTAAAATTTAGTTTAGCTACAAATGGATTAGATAATCCAATGAAAATCAAAGAAGTAAAAAGAGATATAGCTAAAATAAATACTGTATTGACAGAAAGAAAAATAGCTGAAAGCAAGAAAGCATAATTAACTAAGAAAGGAGAAATCTAAATGGAAGAAAGAAATCTTCGTAAAGTTATGGTTGGAACTGTTAAATCTAACAAAATGGATAAAACAGTTGTCGTAGCAGTACAAACAAATGTGAGCCATGGCGTATATGGAAAAACAGTTAAAAGAACATACAACCTAAAAGCTCATGATGAAGAAAATGTTTGTCAAATTGGTGATAAAGTAAGAGTAATGGAAACAAGACCACTTTCTAAAGATAAAAGATGGAGAGTTGTAGAAGTCTTGGAAAAAGCAGATATAAAATAAAAAATATAATAAAAAGGAGATAACTTTAGCAATGGTCAAAAGTAAATCACAAGGGGAGGGGACATTCCTTAAACCAAGTGGAAATGACCAAAGGGTAAGGTGTGTCCCCTGACATTAATAAAAAGAAGGGAGGAACCAAAAAATGATACAACAACAAACAAGATTAAAAGTAGCAGATAATACAGGTGCAAAAGAAATTATGTGTATTAGATGTTTAGGTGGTTCTTACAGAAAAACATGTAACATCGGAGATGTTATAGTTGCTTCTGTTAAATCAGCAACACCAGGTGGCGTTGTAAAAAAAGGTGATGTTGTAAAAGCTGTTGTTGTTAGATCTAAAAAAGGTCTAAGAAGAGCAGATGGTTCATATATAAAATTTGATGAAAATGCAGCTGTTATAATAAAAGAAGATGGAACTCCAAGAGGAACTCGTATCTTTGGACCAGTTGCAAGAGAGTTAAGAGAAAAAGATTATATGAAAATATTATCTTTAGCTCCAGAAGTTTTATAAGGAAAGCATGCATAACGAAATCAAAGATTTCTATGCATAGATGTGAAGACTGCTACGCAGTACTTCACGAATAGAAGAAGCTTAACCTTGTTATATACGGAAAAATCTTATATAAAGTCAAGATAAAAGCTGATTTTTCCTATATAATAGAAAATAGTAAAAAGGAGATAACTTTAGTGAAGGTCAACAATCAATCACAAGGGGAGGGGACATTCCTTGAACCAAGTGGAGATGACCAAAAGGTAAGGTGTGTCCCCTGACAATAATCTAAGAAAAGGAGGCAATCTCTAATGAGAATAAGAAAAGGCGATAATGTCCAAGTTTTATCAGGAAACGATAAAGGTAAAACAGGAGAAGTATTAGAAGTAATGCAAAAAGAAGATAAAGTCGTTGTTAAAGGCGTTAATGTAAGAAAAAAACACGTTAAAGCTAGAAAACAAGGAGATGAAAGTGGAATTATACCAGTAGAATGTGCTATTCCAGCTTCTAATGTAAATGTTGTTTGCCCAAAATGTGGAAAAGTAACAAAAGTTGGATATCGTGTAGATAATGATAAAAAAGTACGTGTTTGTAAGAAATGCGGAGCTGAATTAAAATAATATAGAGGAAAGGAGGATTCATACAAAATGGAAAAATTAAGAGAACAATATGAAAAAGAAGTAATCCCAGCATTAATGAATAAATTTGGATATAAATCAGTTATGCAAGTTCCAAAACTTGATAAAATTGTAATTAATATAGGATTAGGAGATGTAAAAGAAAATCCTAAATCATTAGAAAATGCTATGAATGATTTAATGCAAATTACAGGTCAAAGACCAGTTGTAACAAAAGCAAAAAAATCAATTGCAGCATTTAAATTAAGAGAAGGTGTGAATGTAGGTTGTAAAGTTACTTTAAGAGCAGATAAAATGTATGATTTTGCTTACAAACTATTTAATGTAGCACTTCCAAGAGTTAGAGATTTTAGAGGAGTATCAGCAAATTCTTTCGATGGAAGAGGAAATTATGCAATGGGTGTAAAGGAACAATTAATATTCCCTGAAATCGAATATGATAAAGTAGATAAATTAAGAGGTATGGATATAATTTTTGTAACAACAGCTGAAACAGACGAAGAAGCTAAAGAGTTATTAAAATTAATGGGAATGCCTTTCAAAAATTAGTCAAAGGAAAGGAGTAAGACTATGGCTAAAAAATCAATGAAAGTAAAACAAGCAAGACCACAAAAATATAAAACAAGAGAATATAATAGATGCAAAATATGTGGTAGACCACATGCATATATTAGAAAATACGGAATATGTCGTGTATGTTTTAGAGAATTAGCTCATAAGGGAGAGATTCCAGGGGTTAAAAAGGCCAGCTGGTAAAATTGATTAAAAGCAGCAATCTGCACATTTTCGATATTAATTCCAAACCTCGACGTACAAAGAGTACGCCTTCGGCTTGTAATTAATCTCAAAAATGCACATCTTACTACTTTGAATCAATTTTTATAAGATAAAAAAAGTAAAAGAAAAGGAGGTAAGTAATTAATGAACATTACAGATCCAATAGCAGATATGTTAACAAGAATAAGAAATGCAAATAGTTCTAAACATAAAACAGTAGATATACCAGCTTCAAAAATGAAATTAGGTATTGCTGAGATATTGTTTAAAGAAGGATATATAAAATCTTTTGAAGAAATCAAAGATGATACACAAGGAATCATCAGAATTACTTTAAAATATGATGAAAAAGGAACAAGAGTTATTGATGGATTAAAAAGAATCAGTAAACCAGGATTAAGAGTATATGCATCAAAAGAAGAATTACCAAAAGTTTTAAATGGTTTAGGAATTGCAATTATTTCTACATCAAAAGGACTAAAAACAGATAAAGAAGCAAGAGAATTGGGAATTGGTGGAGAAGTATTAGCATATGTTTGGTAATAAAATTATAAAAAAAATCATGAAAATTGTAGTTAGTATGATAATTTTATATTTATTATTTTCTTTGACTGCAGAAGTAAAAGCGACAGAGATATTAACTCCAGAAGATTTGGATTCTTCATGGGAATGGGAAAGAGAAATATCATCTGATATTAAAGAGTATATGGGAATCTATGCTATTATATTGGTTTTAGCAATAATAAACATATTAATTATAGTGATAAATAAAAAGCAATTTAAATTAAATAAAAAATATCTAAAAAGCTTAAAACTAATAGAAATTGTATTAATGATATTACCAATATTGATTTTGGCAATTTCTATTTTAATAGGAGACATTGATATTTATGATATTCTAAATCTATCAGATATAATGCATAGAATACCGATTAGTTTAATAATAGAAGAAGGATTGTTATTATTCCAAATAATCTTATTTGTTATTAATATTATATTAACTACTCGTAATTTTATTATATACAAAAAATTAAACAAATAATTGTTAGAAGGAGGGAAAAACGAAAATGTCAAGAATAGGAAATAAACCAATTACAGTACCATCAGATGTTACAGTAAAAGTTGAAGGACCAAAAGTT
>CALXKE010000056.1 GCA_944388805.1 uncultured Clostridia bacterium
ATTCCATTCATCTGGTGTTGAGTCTTTATCTTCTACTGGATTTCCTTCTTCATCACTATCATCCGTGATTTGTGCTGCGTTTACTATGATTCTATCTGATTCATTTGGTTCTACTACTTCAAATGCTACTTTTAAGTCTCTATAGTCTGGATTTCCTTCTCCTATTGCTTCATCTCTATTAAAGGCTTGTAATAGATTTTCTCCTGCTGTTTTTTCTTGCTCTTTTGATAAGTAATCTGTTCTAATTTCTACTGCCTCTTCTGCATTGTCTGTTTCATTTCCTTCTGCATCATACATTACCCATCTATATTCTGTATTGGTTGCATTTTCTGGTAAGAATCTTAATCCATCTGGTATATCATCTGCTACTTCTTTCGCATATCCTGCTATATCTCCTTCATTATATACTCTGATAGTATATTCCACTACATTTCCTGTTACAACTTCTACTGGGTCTTTTGTATGGTTATATGTAATTTGATTTTCTTCTCTATTATAGCTTATTTCTGGTATTCTATTTGTTACTTCATCATCATCTACTTTTGTGATGAATTTTCTTAAGGCTAAGTCAAAATCTTGTACATATACTTTTTCAAAGTCATCATCATCTTCTTGTCCTGGCACATAGTCTTTATCTATTTCATCATCTTTATATCCAGGTAATTCTTTATCATCTGGTATATCTACATTATCTGGAGTTGAATCCCTATCTTCATCACTATCTTCTGTGATTTCAGCTAAGTTTGTTAATTTTACATTTGATTCTACATTATCTTTTACTTGACATGCAATTTTTACTTCTTTATAGTCAAGTCTTTGTCCATCAAATGCTTGTATTTCATTTTGTCTATCTATCGTTTCTTTTGCACTTGATAAATAATCTGTTGTAACTGTTCTTCCATCTTCTGATACTTGCCATTCATATTGTTTGTTAATTTCATGCTCTGGTAAAAATTCTAATCCTTCTGGTAGATAGTCTGTTACTTCCTCAGCATATCCTGAAATATCTCCTTCATTATATACTCTAATTGTATAGATTATCACACTATTTCTTTTTACCAATACTGGATCTTTTGTATGATTATAAATAGCGGTAGTTCCACTTTCTAATCCTGATAAATCTACATTTGGTGCTCTATTATATTGGGTTCCATCTACTTCACTTATGAATTTTCTTAGAGCTAAATCAAAGTCTTGTACATATATTTTTTCAAAGTCATCATCATCTTCTTGTCCTGGCACATAGTCTTTATCTATTTCATCATTTTTGTATCCTGGCAAATCTTCATCGTCTGGTATATCTACATTATCTTCTTCTGAGTCTCTATCTTCTGCTGGTTCTCTATTTTCATCTTGATATTCTGTGATATCTGCTATATTGGTTATGTTTTCATTTGCAATTGCACTACTTGATACTCTACACATAATTGGTACTTCTACATATGATAATAGCCATTCATTATTATTGAACTCAGCAGCATTTATTAAATGCTTTTCTAAGTACCTTGTTGTTACTGTTCTTCCATTTTCTGATACAGACCATCCATATTGTGCATTAAATTCATTATCTACAAAATTTAAATATGGTGGTAAATGATCTTGAATTTCTGCTGCATATCCATTTACTTCTCCTTCATTATATACTCTAATCATATATACAACATAATCATTTACCCTCACCGCTACTGGTTCTTTTGTATGATTATAATCTGCTGTTGTTGTCTCTCGCCTTCCCATATCAATAGTATTTCCATCTTCATCTTTAGAAATACCACTTACCGCTGTATTAAAAAATGTTGTATCTACTTCTGGTTCTCTTGTATATGAGCCATCTTCATTTCTCAAATAATCCCCATTTTCTATTGTATCGTCACCGCTAACTGCAATGATAAATTTTCTTAAGGCTAAATCAAATTCTTTTTTCTCATTTGGTATAGTTATTGTAATCACATTATCTCTTATCGCTGCTGTCGCTCCTCCAATTCCTCCTGCTGTAATATTTGCGCCAGTTACCACATATTTACCATTAGAAATTTCTTTTTCAACTTCTATTGTTAAACTATCTATTAATTTATTATACCCATTTGGTGCTTTTGTTTCTGTTATGGTTATTGTATCCTTATTAGAGATATTGGTTATTTCTACCGTTCCTAAATCTAATATACCATTTTCATTTGTCACACCCGTTTTTGCTTCACTTTGATCTGGCAATGTATAACTAAATTCTGCTCCTGATAGTTTCACCGTATTATCATCTTTATCTACTTTTTCTAATTGTATTTGATAGTTTCCGGTTATTTTCTCATTTGGTATGGTTACTTTTATAACATTATTTTCTAGTTTTACACTAGCATTTGAATCTGTATTTCCTGCTACAATATTTGCATCTGTTGCTACATACTTTCCATCAGAAGTTCCTTTTTTTACTTCTATTGTTAAACTATCTATTAATTTATTATACCCATT
The DNA here is from genome assembly GCA_944388805.1 of uncultured Clostridia bacterium. GTDB lineage: Bacteria > Bacillota > Clostridia > TANB77 > CAG-508 > CAG-269. Next base: position 2,467 of record CALXKE010000056.1, read on the forward strand.
TGGTGCTTTTGTTTCTGTTATGGTTATTGTATCTGTAGTAGATACATTTGTTATCTCTACTGTTCCTATATTTAATATTCCATTTGTGGTTGTTCCTGTTTTACTTTCACTTTGTCCTGGTAATGTATAACTAAATTCTGCTCCTGATAGTTTTACAGTATTATCATCTTTATCTACTTTTTCTAATTGTATTTGATAATTTCCGGTTATTTTCTCATTTGGTATGGTTACTTTTATAACATTATTTTCTAGTTTTACACTAGCATTTGAATCTGTATTTCCTGCTACAATATTTGCATCTGTTGCTACATACTTTCCATCAGAAGTTCCTTTTTTTACTTCTATTGTTAAACTATCTATTAATTTATTATACCCATTTGGTGCTTTTGTTTCTGTTATGGTTATTGTATCTGTAGTAGATACATTTGTTATCTCTACTGTTCCTATATTTAATATTCCATTTGTGGTTGTTCCTGTTTTACTTTCACTTTGTCCTGGTAATGTATAACTAAATTCTGCTCCTGATAGTTTTACAGTATTATCATCTTTATCTACTTTTTCTAATTGTATTTGATAATTTCCGGTTATTTTCTCATTTGGTATGGTTACTTTTATAACATTATTTTCTAGTTTTACACTAGCATTTGAATCTGTATTTCCTGCTACAATATTTGCATCTGTTGCTACATACTTTCCATCAGAAGTTCCTTTTTTTACTTCTATTGTTAAACTATCTATTAATTTATTATACCCATTTGGTGCTTTTGTTTCTGTTATGGTTATTGTATCTGTAGTAGATACATTTGTTATCTCTACTGTTCCTAAATTTAATATTCCATTTGTGGTTGTTCCTGTTTTACTTCCACTTTGTCCTGGTAATGTATAACTAAATTCTGCTCCTGATAATTTTACCGTATTATTATCTTTATCTACTTTTTCTAGTTGTATTTGATAATTTCCGGTTATTTGTTTAAGAACTAACTTTTCAAAGTCATCATCATCTTGTTCACCTTTATAGAAATAATTTGAATTCGTTAAATCATCTTGATTTGCTGTATT
>CALXKE010000057.1 GCA_944388805.1 uncultured Clostridia bacterium
ACCAACATCAACGCCAACAAGACCAGTATCAACACCAACAGTACCAACATCAACGCCAACAAGACCAGTATCAACACCAACAAGACCGGCATCAACACCAACAACACCAGCATCAACACCAACAACACCAGTAAAAGCAAAAATTAAAGGAATAAAAATTGGAAAACAATTAGAAATAGAATATGAAAATGCTGATAAAAAAAGTGTAAAAATTGACTTTAAAAGAATGAAACAACTTATGAAACAAACACCGGAAGAAAAAGAAAAAATGGTTAGAGAAGTATTAAAAAATTCTAACATAAGAAACATAAGTAAAGAGACCTTGAAATTGATAGACCCAAATGTTATATATGCATTCCAAAATGCTAAAAAACACAAAGTAGAAGAAAAAGATGTTGAGAAACAAGTACTTGGATATATATATGCATTAAAAGGAGATAAGAATTACCAAGATAAATTAAGAGGATTAATAACATATGATAGAACAGGTATGGACTATTGGAAACCATCAACATTTTTCTCAAAAATAGCTAATGGAAAATGGTATAAAAAACTAGATAGCTATTCAAATAAGGCGAAAGATTTTACTGATGCTATATTTGATTTACCAGGAAAATTAAGAATGGCTTTAGGAAAAAAAGATACTAAATTATTAGAAAAAGCAAAAGAAAGTACAGTAGATAGAAATAAAAGAATATCAGAAAAAGCAACACAAGAACTTTCTGGTAATTCGCAAAGAACAGAGCAAAAGAAAAATATAAGAAAAGATGTAAAAGTTAGTGATGAAGTAGCTAAAAAATTAAGAAAGGTAGAAGAAGAGTTTAAGCAACAAGAAACTGTAAGAGATAGTATAAAATCTGATACATATAAGAAGATGGAGGAAAAAGCATCTAAAGAAGGATTTTCAAAATAAAGAGAATATGTTGAAAATGATTTAAAAATTCAACTCTAAAAGAGTTGAATTTTTAATATTAAATACTTTAAAGCTAATGTTGGCAATAATACAAGAAAAAAGAACAGAATATTTTAAAAGAACTGTTAGACAAAAGATTTGATTTGAGATTAAAATTTGCAAAAATTATGTAAATATGATATAATATAAGGAGTAACCGTTAAGTAGTCCCAAGCAGAAGGGTTATTCTGCTAGAAAGGAAAAGGAATGAAAGAAAATTTAATAGGTTTAGGGATTTGTTTGGCAGTTATACTGTTGGGAGCTGGATTGACATGGTTATTTCAGCATATACCGGTAAGTTTTCTTTTAGGACAATGGCCGGGGATTCTGATTGGGATAGTGATTGGAATTCTGGCCATGATCATCGGAAGTCTTCTGAAAAGAAGAAAAAAAGATGATGAGTAGAAGATTTCTCCTGCGTAGTGTGAGCTATGTAGGAGAGTCTTTTATAATAAAAAGTATGATTTTATAAATAAAAAAGAACATGTTTATAAAAGATTATATAAATATACAACATAGAAATAGAGGATGAATTAATTAAAATTAAAAGGAAATCAATAGAAAAAATTCAAAAAATTCATTGACTTATAATCATAAAGATGATACAATATATACCGTTATGATAGATTGCATGTAATGTGCAATTCCGTAACGGTATATTTATTTTATATGAGACAAATATTTCAAAAATATGACAAAAATACATAAAGAGAAATATATAATTATATAAAATAAATAGAAAAATTAAAATTAGGAGGTGAAATTTAAGTGCCAACAATTAATCAATTAGTAAGAAAAGGAAGACAAACAGGAGTAACAAAATCAAAATCTCCAGCTTTACAACATGGATGGAACTCAAAAAATAAGAGATTAACAAACAACAGAGCTCCACAAAAGAGAGGAGTTTGTACAGTTGTTAAAACAGTTACACCTAAAAAGCCAAACTCAGCTTTAAGAAAAGTTGCCAGAGTTAGACTTTCAAATGGTTATGAAGTAACATCTTACATTCCAGGTATTGGACATAACCTACAAGAACACAGCGTTGTATTAATCAGAGGTGGTAGGGTAAAAGACCTTCCAGGTGTTAGATACCACATCATCAGAGGAACATTAGATACAGCAGGTGTTAAAGATAGAATGCAAGCGCGTTCTAAATATGGAGCTAAAAAACCTAAAAAATAATTAAAATAAATGAAATCAGGCATTTTGCACATTTTCGCTAAATAATACAAAACTCGATGTACAAACGTACACCCTCGGCTTGTCTTATTTATCAAAAATGCACAATATACCTAATTTGCTTTATTTTAAAGAAAACAAATTGAAAGCAGCAATTTGCTTTGAATTCGTTTTTAATGATTAAGGTTAGAAGAAAAAAAGAAAAACAAATTGAAAAGAACTAGTGCTTGTACTCTTACTAAATTAAGGTACTTAAATTTAGATAGAATATATAGCACTATACGGGAAAGGAAACTTTTCAGAGTACCTAAATGCTTTTATGAAGCATTAATACAAAATTAAGGAGGGAAGAATAGTGCCAAGAAAAGGATATGTAGCAAAAAGAGATGTTTTACCAGATCCAATATATAATAGCAAAGTTGTTACAAAATTAGTAAACAATATCATGCTAGATGGTAAAAAATCTGTAGCACAAAAAATCGTATATGATGCATTTGACATCATAAAAGAAAAAGAAGGAAAAAATCCACTAGAAGTTTTTGAAGCAGCTTTAGAAAATGTTATGCCAGTTCTTGAAGTTAAAGCAAGAAGAGTTGGTGGTGCAACATACCAAGTACCATTAGAGATTAGACCAGAAAGAAGACAAACTTTAGGTTTAAGATGGATTGTAACATATGCTAGAAACAGACATGAAAAAACAATGGCTGAAAAATTAGCAGGTGAATTAATTGATGCTGTAAACGGAAACGGTGGAGCATTCAAGAAGAAAGAAGATACACATAGAATGGCTGAAGCTAATAAGGCTTTCGCACATTATAAATGGTAAAATTACCATTAAAATCATCAATCTGCACATTTTGGTTATCCAGTCCAGATTTCGACGTACCATCGTACGCCTTCAACCTGTACTGACTAATCCAAAATGCACATCTTAACGATTTTAATGATAATTTAAGTAAGAGAAATAATAAAAACCGAAATTTTAGAGAGGGGGAAATATAAATGGCAGGAAGAGCATACCCACTTGAAAGAACTAGAAATATAGGAATAATGGCTCATATTGATGCTGGTAAAACAACAACAACAGAGAGAATATTATTCTATACAGGAAAAACTCATAAAATAGGAGAAGTTCATGAGGGTGCAGCAACAATGGACTGGATGGAACAAGAACAAGAAAGAGGTATTACAATTACATCTGCTGCTACAACATGTTTCTGGAACAATAATAGAATTAATATTATTGATACTCCTGGACACGTTGACTTTACAGTAGAGGTTCAAAGATCTTTAAGAGTTCTTGATGGTGCTGTTACAGTTTTAGCTGCTAAAGGTGG
>CALXKE010000058.1 GCA_944388805.1 uncultured Clostridia bacterium
TGGCATCCAGACTTAACACCAGAACAAATAGAAGAGCTAGAGGCAGAAGGATTAAGACCAGGAGATCAAGAATATAATCAATATCTATTAGAACATGGAATAGATCCAAATAAATACAAAGATAAAGAGGAAAAGAAAAAAGAGAAAGAAGTTTTAGATGAGGATGGAAAAAAGGGTAAGGCTCCAATAAAAACAGGAAAAAATTTACCAGTAAGAAGTTTCTGGGAAATATATAATGATACTTGTACAGAGCATGTTGGAAGTATAGCATATAATATACATAGATTATCAAAAATGAGTATATTACCTGCTAAAAATGAAGATACAGTACATAAAGCACTTAGTCTAATAACAATTCCATTTAAAATACCTACAAAATTACTTGCTAAAATTCCAAATGCAATTATGGGAACAAATAGAAAAATGGCAGAAATGCAAGAAAGAATAGATGGCTTAGGAGATGAGGAATTTCAAGTTTTAGTACAAAGCCCAGAAAAAGTAAATGAAATGTTTGGTGAGCATGTAAAAGATGCTTTTGATAGAGACTATCTAGATCCACAATTTATGAAACAATATAAGGTAAATAATGCATATTTAGATGTAGTTAGATCAAGATTAGGAAGAGAACGTGGAACCGGAATTGCATATTATACACAACAAGCTGAAAATGCATATGCAAGAATGCAAGAACTAGAAGAAATAGGCAAAGAAAATTGGACACCTGAACAACAAAATGAATATAATCAAACCGTAGAAATATATCAAGCAAGTGTAGATGAAGGAAAGAAATTACAAAAAGAATTAGATACTTTTGATGAAGGTGCTAAAAAGAAATCTAGTGCTTATAGAAATATTTCAGGATGGTTTTTAGGTAAATTTAATCCTGATAACAGAGAAGAAAATGCACAGATGGCAGGATTATCTAAAGCTAGAAGAGAGATGGCGCAACAAGGAAATAGAGATGAAGTAAATGCGATTACAGGACAAATGCAAGGATTTGCTAGAGATAATACAGTATTAAGAGGTGGAACAAGAAATTATATCGATAGAGGATCATATAGTATAGAATCTCCAGTAGAAGCATTAGATAGAGGACCACAAACAAAAGGAAGACTATTATTATCAAATATTGCTGTATTTAGTGCTGCAGTTGGATTATGGAATCAAATTAAAGATAATATCTTTAATAGAAATGCAGTAGAAGCACATAATCAACATTTACAACAAGTAAATAATGCAAACCAAAATATTCAAGTTAATGGACAAGCAAAAGTTTCAGATTCACCAACAGCCCCACAAGCAGAAGAAGCTATTACAAGACAAACTGTAAACGCAGGATTTAACCAAGCTGAAAGAGGAAATATGGAAGCTAATGGATTTGGATTTGGAGGTACATATCATCAAAATGATGTAACAGTACATGCTGATGCAACAAGAGCAGCAACAGATGCACAAAATGCATTGAATAATGGAAATAACTTAGATGCATTAAAAATTGCAACAGATTATCATACAAGAGTACAACAAAATGTACATCAAGATGTAACAAGTTATATGTCTACACATCCTCAACATGACTATACAGCATATACATTTGGAAGTAGTGCAGATATGAGTAAGGTTTATGATTTCTTTGCTAATGGTGTTGTACCATATCAAACAAATGTAACAGGTACATTAGCAGAATTAATGCCAGCAATACGAGAAGGTGTTGATTTAAATGGTGTTATATTTGCAGGTGCTAATGCATTATATCAAGCACAAAGAGAAGGTACAAAAGACATAAGAAGACAAGTAAGAGTTCGTCAAACTGAACAAGAACCAAGAGAAGAAGAACAAAACGAACAAAATGAACAAAATGAGCAAAATGAGCAGAATCAAGAACAACAAAATGAGCAAAATAATCATGAACAAAATGATGAAGGAAGATAATAATAGGTGAGAGGAGAGATACAAATGACATATAAAATGAGAATAAAATTTGATAATAGAGAATGGCTAGTTATAGATAATATAGAATATCAAGGAGTTAAATATTATTATATAATCGAAGATATTTCAGAAAAACTAAACGGATTAAAAAGTCTAGATGAGTATGAAGGAAATTTTACAATAGAATTTATCTATAAATTAGATAATGGAAATTATAAAAATGTTACAGATGAAGCATTACTAAATACATTATCTGCAATTGTTGGAAAAAGAGCCATATTAAATAAAGAAGACTTTGCATAAAAGTGAATGAATATAGTATGCCGTTATACATAAATATAGCGGCATATATTTATGCAATAAAAATGAGGAATAAGGAAGCGTTTAGAGATGAAAAATAAAAAAGATGTAGAAAGAAAAGAAAAAGCAATAAGATATATTGATTCTGAAATAGCAAAATTACAAGATGGGTATTTAATAGAATACTTAATTAAAACAAAAAAACAAATACAAAATGATTTAAACAAAACACCTCAAAAGAAATATAGAGAATCATTAGCTGTAAATGTAAATAAGACTTCTAGAAATAGTCAATATACTCCAAGAAAATCCAATACACAAAATAATTTAAAGGAAAATAAAGCAAAAAAGAAAATAAAGGATAAACCTAAAAAACATCTAGGAAGAACAGCTTTTTATGGAGTGATTGCAGGTGTAATATTAGGAATTCCTGCACAAAAGATAGCTTATCATTATGTAGAAAACTTACCTTCATCTCACAACTATATAACGATTGAAGAGAGTAGAAAAGGTATAACCGATAGAAAAGATCATGATAGTTCTAAATATAAAAAATATTTAATGGAAAGATTTGATTTAACAGAAGAAGAAGCAGAGGAAAGAATACAAAAAGAGGAAGAAGAAGGAAAATGGGAAAGATAATATGAAAATATTTAATCTTTCATATTGACTTATATTTATAAAAATGATACAATATATACCGTTATGGTAGATTGCATATAGTATGCGATTCCGTAACGGTATATCTGTTTTATGCGAAGTGAATATTTCAGAAATATTACAAAGAAATTTCTACAAAATTCGTATAAAATGTATATAAAATAAAAATTTAAAATTCAGGAGGTGAAATTTAAGTGCCAACAATTAATCAATTAGTAAGAAAAGGAAGACAAACAGGAGTAACAAAATCAAAATCTCCAGCTTTACAACATGGATGGAACTCAAAAAATAAGAGATTAACAAACAACAGAGCTCCACAAAAGAGAGGAGTTTGTACAGTTGTTAAAACAGTTACACCTAAAAAGCCAAACTCAGCTTTAAGAAAAGTTGCCAGAGTTAGACTTTCAAATGGTTATGAAGTTACATCTTATATCCCAGGTATAGG
>CALXKE010000059.1 GCA_944388805.1 uncultured Clostridia bacterium
TCAGGTATTTTAGATAAGTGCATTATTTTTACAAAAAATGTTGGGATTTTTTTCACCCCAACATTTATTATAGAACCTATTAAATTTTCTTTTTGTTGTTTGGTTAAATTTTTAATTTGATACTCTAATTTGCAAGCCAACGATTTATCTTTGCTTTTCCAAGCAATTTCTAATTTAACAACATCATGTGATTTTGTATATTTGGCTCCTTTTTTGTCTTTTGATATATGTTCTTCTATTCTCTTTTCCAAGTTGTTCGTCATACCTGTATAAATGGAATTATCTGAACATCTTAACATATATGTATAATACATTTTCTTTCTCCCCTGTTATATATTTTCAAATACGTTTCCTAAACTTTCATGTATCACTAGATTTGCCCTATTGTCATAAGGTGTTATGTCTCTATTGATTAGCACTAACTTATTTCCTTTATAATAATTTAATAAACTACTTGCAGGTTGTACTGTTAAAGAGGTTCCTGCCACAATCATTAGATCTGCATTTAGAATTGCTAGAATAGCATTTTCTAGTGTTTCCTCATCTAAACCTTCTTCATATAACACAACATCTGGTTTTATAATTCCACCACAAGTGCATTTGGGAATTCCTTTACTAGTAAATACATATTCTGCATCATAAAACTTATGGCATTTCATACAATAATTTCTTAATACACTTCCATGTAATTCATACACATTTTTAGAACCTGCTTTTTGGTGTAAGCCATCAATATTTTGTGTCACCACTGCTTTTAATTTTCCCTTTTTCTCAAGTTCTGCTAATTTTATATGTGTTATATTTGGTTCATATTTTAAAGAGTTCATTTTATCTTTATAGAACTTATAAAAGGCTTCTGTATGATTTATGAAAAATGTGTGACTAAGAATTTCTTCCGGTGGATAATCATATTTTTGATGATATAACCCATCTTTACTTCTAAAATCTGGAATACCACTTTCTGTAGAAACTCCTGCTCCACCAAAGAATACTATGTTGTTGCTTTCATTCACCATTTGTTTAAATTGTTGTATTTTATCTTCCATTTTTATATTCATCTCCATATTATATAATCCTATTATTTTTGTATTTAAAGCTTTCTTATTTCAAATTATTTCATTGTTTTTATTGTAACATAAAGAATTTATAATTTATATAAATCTGTTCTAACTTTTTTAAGTTTTAGAAATTGACATTTTTTAATATTATAAATATAATGAATGTAAAAGAAAAGCGAGGGGATTTTATTAAAAAAAAAGATATGTATTACTATAATAATATTATTGGGTATATCACTACTTTTTACAGTTTTTATCATTTTTTTCAAATCTAAAAATATTGATTTAGAAAACAGTAAAAATTTAGATAATTTCTCTAGTGATGAATTAATAGAATTTTCAAATTCCGGGGATAAATTTCCAGATAATTTTATCGATAATAAATTAAATGATTATAAAAGAATTATAAATTCATCTAGTTCTATTGAAGAGGCTCAAAACGCTGTTCTTGAAGAATTTAACTCTAATAATAAAGTTATCAAAAACAATTTACTAGTAGAATCAGATACTTATTATTATATTGAAAGAGTTTATGGAGATTGGGGAATTAACGACGTATTACATTTTAAAAAAGACGTAATTGAAATTGACAAGGAAACAGGCAAAATTAATTCAACTGATTCAATAGAAATTAAAGAAATAGAAATACCAGGAACAGCTCCATTTCTTGACTGGTAAAATAATATTTTAAGTAGCCTATGAACTTTATTCTAGGCTACTTTTATCTAACTCGTATCATATTTTGATTTCCTTAGTATTTTTTCTTATATACTTTTTATTTACTAAAATGATACTCTATAGAATCTTTTAAAATCCCATTTTGCAATTCTTTAGCAATATCATTAATTGTGTTGACATCTAATTTATCAACTTTTCTTACGGAATAAAGTTCACTTCCATCTCTTTTATTAGTATTTGGTATCATTTCAAAACTTCCACCCTTATTTTCTATTGCTCATCTGGATAATACTTATCATTGACAAAAGTAGTAATGCTATCTTTTTCTGATAAAATCATATTGTATGGATAAGTATAAAAAGTACCATTTAAATATGTATGACCTTCATAACGGCTTATAGGTGCATATTGTAAAACATCATTTTTGTCATATAAATATAAAATTGTATTATAAATATACCCAGGAGCTTTTGTATTAGAATCAAAGGTAATAATATCATTATTATAATTTAATTATAATATACATTTAAGGTAAGCTAAATTAATTATCTAGTTAATATACTTATTATTCCACCTAAAAATTGTATTCCTTGCATAGCATAATATTTAATAATATAAAAATATCATTTTACTAAAGTATATCATATTTTTAATAAATTACAATATATTCAGATGATAACTGAGATCAGTAATTATGAAGGACTATTTCATTGATTTGTTGTTTTATTACTTAAAATTAAAAGAGCTTAAGAAAAGCTCTTTTTTGTTTTGGATTTTTTTCTACATTAATTCCATTCCAGATTACCCTTCCGTCCAGAGATGCAGACCATCCCACATATTTCTTTTAACTGTCCAAAATCATAGTCCCAGAATTTTTTGTATTCTTTTATACGATTTATTAGCATTTCATTCATAGGATGTTCTCTTGCACTAAGAGATTTGTATGTACTTTTAATCTCATGCACTCTCCATTTTTTCTCTTGCTCGTCCGTTATCTCTTCGATTGAAATTGTTGTTTTTCCATCGGCTACTTGCCAAATCCCACTGCCAAGTGCTCTTTTGCTGAAGAAATTTTCTGTAATAGGATCTATCGCTGACCATATTCCCACTTTGTTTACATCTTTAAAAACATACATCAATGGATCCGGTATTACAGATGGCGTCATTTTTAAGAACATTAACTGATTTTTCTCTTTATTATAAAATCCTCTAATGAATCTTATCCTACTCCCTCCTCCTGCAGCTTCTGTTGCACACATTTGTATTTTACTCATCTCTTTTCGTGTTTTGGTATCAAGACTATATAGTTCACTTTGATAGCCAAAAATCTCATTACTGTTGTCTTCTTGCATCATACAACCAGCAAAATCAGGCAATTCTTCCTCCGTCTTCCATTTTCCATTTTGCGTAAACCGACCAAACATATAGAATATTCTCATTTTATTTTCCTCGTATAATGAATATATAGAAAAACATTATACGTATCCTTTCTTTAAAATTTTTTATTCTATA
>CALXKE010000060.1 GCA_944388805.1 uncultured Clostridia bacterium
AGTGCACGAGAAACAATAACACTCATGGCATAGTCAATATATGCTTCTCTCATCTCTTTTTCGATGTCTTTTTCAATTATTTTTCCGTCTCTTCTTTCTTGTCTTTCTTCCATTGTTTTCCCTCTCTTCCTTTATATTTCTACCTTTGTATTATACTAAAACAAACCTTATTTTGCAAGTAAAATCCTTAAAAAAACTAGGGAAATAAATATTTTAGCGTTTCCTTAAAAATACTTTATTTCTCTAGTTTTTTTATAATAAAAACATAATAAAATTTTTTTATTTTTTAAATTATAATATTAATAGAATATTTCCTATATTATATTTTTTTTATATATTTAAACTATTTAATATCAAATATTCTATTTTTCTAAACAATTTAGTATCAAAATTACACCATCCATAAATCCTTGTTCGTACATTTCTTTATTATATTCTGCTATTTTTATATTATAATTATCTTCTATTATATTAAATATTTCATTTATTTCTTTTGTATCATTAAATTTATTTATAATTTTTTCAAAATCAATTTTTTTTAATTTATTTTTTAAACTTTCATCTGTTCTTTTTAATATGTTATCAATTTTTTCAGCTTGTGATTGATAAATTATATTTATCATATTTTTCTTTTTAAAATTTTTAAAATCCAATTTTTTCTCTCCTCTATTATTTAGATAAATCTATACCTTTTATATTATTTATATTATTGTTTATTTTTATACTATAATTTTATTTTATTATTATTTTAATTTTATTTTATTTTTTATTTTAATTTATTTTTCTAAAATTTATTTTTATTTTAATTTATTTTTTTAATTTATTTTTTTAATTTATTTTTTTCATTTATTTTTATTTAAATATTTTTTTTTTAATTCTATTTTTCTATTTTAATTTTATTTTATACTATAATTATATTTTTTTATAACTATATTATTTATTTATTAGTTCTTAACATAATATTATGTTATATAATAATTATTAATGTTGTTTTTGTTAGCATTTGCTTTTTGCATATTTTCTTCATACGCTTTGGGTCTGTCGGTTTTTAACCTTTTTTGTAATATAATGTAAATAATATTTTTTTTGAGGTGACATTATGCAAGAAGATTATAAAGTTGGAGAAAGAATTAGAGAAATACGTGAAAGTTTAAATATGAATAGAGAAAAGTTTTCAGAAATGGTTGATATCTCTAGTGTTTTCTTAGGGCAAATTGAACGTGGAGAAAGGTCTTTAAGTATAAAAACTTTATCTAAAATTGTAAAATTTACAGGTGCTTCTACTGACTATATTCTATTTGGCAAAGATAATACAAATACAACAATAGATAAAATTAATCGAATTTTAAACGACTGCTCTAAAGAAGGTTTAAATTTTATTTATGAATTTACTTGTTCTATTAATACATTTCTAAAAGCTGAAAATAAAAAATTATAATTTAAGAGGAAACTTTATATTTCCTCTTTTTATTAAAATAAAATGATAAAAAAATAATAAAATAAAAAAATAACTAATAAATAATAAATAATAAATAATAAAATAATTAAATAATTTAAATAATTAAAATTATATTATTGACTATGTAATTAAATTCTTATAAATATATTCTTTCTTCATCTTAAATCAATTTTTCTGCTAATGCTAACTGTTCTTGATTTAAATTAAAATCTTGTCCATTATTTTTTATCAAATTATGTAAATTTTCTATTGTTCTTGCCTGGGTTATTATTTTTTCTAAGGGAGCTAAATTATTTAATACTTTTTCTATTTTACTATATTCCTGTTCCATTCCTTTAAAATCTTTATTGTCAAAATTTTGTTTCCAATTATTCATATATTTTTCTATATTCTCAATTTCTACATTTTGTTCATTAAATTTTTCTTCTATATTATTTTCTATACTATCTAATATAATATTTTTACCTTGTTTAATTGTATTTGCAATATTATAATTTATAATTCCTTTTTCATTCACCTTATTCACAACAGTATCTAATAATGAGGAAATTCCATCTATTAGTCCTCCTGCTTGTATGGCACTTTGCATTTGTGAAATATTTTCAAAATTGCCTGTAAAAATTCCAATTGCACTTTTCCCCAGCTCTACCGCATCATCAATTGTTTTTGTAATACCTTCTTTTAATCCATAATTTAATAGATTATCTTTTATATTTATAACTTGTTCATCAATAAAGTCTGGTAATAAAGCTCTAATCCCTATATCTATCCCTGTATTTATCGTTTTTCCTAAAGTAGTTTCTAAAAAATTGGTTTGATCGTTATTATTTATTATTTCATTATTTAAATTTACTTCATTTTCAATTTTATTTATTTCCATAGAACACCTCTTTTTCTTTCTTGATTTTTTATGTTATATTAATTTTTATATTTTTTATTTAATTATTTTTTTTATAATTTATATTTTTAATTAATATTTTATTAATTAATTATTTATTTTATTTAATTATTTATTTTTTTTAATTATTTATTTTTTTTAATTATTTATTTTTTTTAATTATTTATTTTTTTTAATTAT
>CALXKE010000061.1 GCA_944388805.1 uncultured Clostridia bacterium
TCTTTAGCTCAGTTGGTAGAGCGCTCGGCTGTTAACCGATAGGTCGTTGGTTCGAGCCCAACAAGAGGAGCCAAAAACTGATAAGAATATAACTTATCAGTTTTTTTATGTTCTAAAAAAAAAGTAAAATAAAGTAAGTAAAGCTTTTTATTTTTAGATGCTAGTAATTTGCCGAGCAATGATATATAATTACTAAAATCATAATTAATTTATGGAGGGAATATCATGCAAATTAAAACAATTGATTTATGGACAGAGCAATATAAAAATCATAATGATGATTTCGAAAGTTATGGTGCAAGTCCTTCTTTTCCAGTGCCTGATAATTTAGTACAAAAAGTATTAGATACAAATTTAAGTGAAGCCATGGATACTGTATTAGGAGAAGACAAGGAAAGACATAACCATAGTGGAGGAATTCAATTATTAACACATAATAAAATTTCAAGAATTGATTTAACAGAAGATGCATTTATAATGGCATTAACTAAATATATTAATGGAGAAAAGTGGAGATAAATTATTAATAAAAGAAGGGAATTTTTATATGAACATAGAAGTAAACAGAGTATTAATTACTGTAACAGTACCAACAGAAAATGCTGAAGAGCTAAGAAAAGCTATCTGTGATGCAGGAGCGGGAGTTATTGGAAACTATACATATTGCACATCAAATACAATAACTAAAGGAACATTTATACCAAACAAACAATCTAATCCATATATAGGAGAAAAAGAAAAATTAGAAATTGTAGCAGAAGAAAAAATAGAAACAGTTTGTGACATAAAAATATTAAAGCAAGTATTAAAGAGATTAAGAGAAGTACACCCATATGAAGAGCCAGCTATAAATATTATTCCTCTTATTGATGAAGAAAGTTTATAAAAAGAAAGGAACAAAAATGAGAGTTAAATTCGTAAGGCATGGACAAACTGATCTAAATAGTCCAATAAGAAAAATGCAAGGGATTTCAGATTATGATTTAAATAAAAATGGAATTAAGCAGGCAGAAGAAACTAGAGATAAACTAATAAATGAAGATTTTGATATAATCATAAGTTCACCATTAAAAAGAGCAAAACATACAGCAGAGATTATAAACGAAAAGAAAAAGCTACCGTTAATAATAGATGATAGAATTAAAGAAAGAAATTATGGAAAATTAGAAGGCCAGCTATTTAAAAAAGAATATTGTAATCTGAATTATGACTTTGAAAGCATTGATGGAGAATCTTTAGATAATTATGAAAATAGATTAAAAGATTTTATTCAAGATATTAAAGGAAAGTATTTTGACAAGAAGGTGCTAGTAGTTGCACATAATGGTGTGATAAGTGTATTAAGTTGTATATTAGAGGAAATGCCAGAAGATGGAAATTTTGAAAGTAGAGGAATAAAAAACGGTGAAGTAAAAGAATTTGAAATATAGAAAGATAATAAAAAATTTGGGCTATTTATATACAATATTATATTCTATATGATATTATGTAGAAAAATGTTGAAAGGAGTTGCTGTTATGAATTTAGAGCTTCCAAAAAACAATGTTGTATTTGGCAATATGGGAGAGGTGAAAAATGGTATTTTGTATATATATCGGCTAAATTGTTTCTATGATTTAATGTACGAAATTGCATATACTGTATATGGCACAGATAAATGCTGGTATTGTGGTAAGCCTTGTAGAAGAGGAAAGGGAAGACCAAACGATTCACGTGCAAAAATAACGTTAGATCATTTAATTCCAACAAGTATTGGTGGTCCAACGATAGTAGACAACTTAAGACCAGCATGTCATGCATGTAATGATCAGCAAAAGGGGGATTTAACATCAGAGCAATTTTTTGAAATTCTTTCTTTACAAAAGCAATTAAATGAATGTTCAGATCAAGCAGATAGGAACAGCTTAAGTAAAAAAATTGCTATGAGACGTCTTGAGATGCGGAAGGAAAATACTGATAAGCGAAGAGGACTTATACCATATTTACCGGAAGAATGGACTTCAAAGAAGGTATCAGGTGATTTATTAGGTACAATATCACCGGACATACAGCTTGGTAATCAATTCAAAAAACAAGACGAATTTTATAGAAAATATAAAAGAATAAAATTTCCATTGATTATTAGTGATAATGGATATCTACTGGCAGGATATAATTCAGTAGCAATTTCTAAGAAGTATAGAATACCATGGCAACTTGAAAAAATTGTATTGGAAAATGTTGTTGTTTATCTTAGAAGAGGAACGCCATATTAAGGCGTTCCTCTTGCATCTAATATCTTAATTTGGTAGAATACGTAATATATGAAAATGGAGGTATATAAATAGTGAAAGAAGAATTTTTAATATTATTAAGAAGTGTAAATAGAGAAGGAATGGATGAATTAATTAACTTTATTGAAAAATCGGACTTTTTTAAAGCACCAGCAAGTACAAGATTTCATGGGAGTTATGAAGGCGGACTTCTAGAGCATAGCTTAAATGTATATAAATTATTATGTGAAAAAGTAAAAAATTGTCCTATAGAAATGAATGTTTCGCAAGATAGTTTGATAATAATTGGATTATTACATGATATATGTAAAGCCAATTTTTATAAAGTTGATTATAGAAATGCAAAAAATAGTTTAGGTGTCTGGGAAAAGGTACCATATTATACAATCGATGATACAATACCATATGGACATGGTGAGAAATCTGTAATGATGATTAGTGAATATATAAAATTAACTGTGGAAGAGAAATATTGTATTAGATGGCATATGGGATTTACAGAACCAAAAGAACTTTATAATACTTTAGGTCAAGCATATAAGAAATATCCATTGGCATTATTAACTCATGAAGCTGATTTAGAAACTACATATTTTTATGATGTATAAAAT
>CALXKE010000062.1 GCA_944388805.1 uncultured Clostridia bacterium
TATATTTTCTTTGTATAAAAAAGTAAAGTGTATAAGTTTTGGTACCTTTAACTTACACACTTTATCTTACACTATCATTTTAATTATTATTCTTTTGAGTATTGATTCTTTATATTCAATCATTTGTACATTATTATTTGTGTACTCAATATTTCTTTCTTTCCTATCTTTAAAAATATTATCTACATTATATTTTTTCTTTTTTTCTTCTTCCATGATTTGCATATCATATTGTTGCTTAGCTCTTATTTTTGCATATTGTTCAGGGCTAGCCCAGTAATCTCTAAAGATATTTACCATAATAGCTTCTGTTTCATTTAATATTTTTAATTTAGAAAAATCCTGATCTTCATCGATAGTAAAAGTATAATTATTATCCTTTTTGTTTTTAAATGTTTCTATTAATTCCTTAGGTATTTTATTAACATCATCTGTTGGCATATATTTTAATATTTCTAAAACTTGTGTGTATGCTTTTGGATAATTTTCTTTCACTTTTGTTATCCTCCTTGTATTCTTTTGATATTGCATTTTCATAATCAACACAATCTAGACCTTTTAATACATTCTTAATTATTGTTTTTCATTAATTCGTTTACATATCATTTCTTGCATATCTTTATGAACTTGTACTTGTGCTTCTTGTTCTAATTCTGTATTTAAAGATATACTACCTAAGAGTTTTCTTTTATTTTTTTTTGCATTTTCTTCTTTAACTATATCTAATAATCTAGAATTTTTTCTTAACATTACCCTACCATATTCTTTATCGAGTACATCAGTTTGATACCCAATTCTCATTAACATTTGCCTTACATAGTCAAATTGTTCTGCATTATCCATTTCAACTAAATCTGTTATTATAGTTGATCTAGTCCCCTGTGAAAATACCTTTACTAGTTGAGATGTATTTTGACTTAAAATAGATATTTTTGAATATAATTTCTGAAGTTTATCATCTTGGATTGATGTTTCTATCTGAAATTGAGGATTACTTCTAATCGTTTCAATTCTTTTACTGAAATTTTCCAATCTTGTTTTAACATCTTCTGTTGTGATTTCTTTTGTCATTTTATCATATACTTGTTCAATTAAATTATTTACAAAAGCAATAATAGAATCAATATTTCTATTTTCATTCAAAAACGCAGACAATTTTCTATCTAAATTTTCATCCTTTTCTTCTTGTAATTTTCCACCATTTTTTTCAAATTCTTCTATTGCCTGTTTCAATGTCATGTCTATTCCCTGATTATTATATCCAGCCATCCTTATTGGAAATTCTTTATGTGCAACTAATCTTCCTATATACTCATCTGGAGATGTGCCAGTATTTTCAAAACTTTTCATTCGTGCCATTTCAAAGCCATCCATATATGCTTTAATATTTTCTGGTGTCGCCTCAATCCATCCATATTTTAAAATTTGTCTAGCAACACCTTCTCTTTTTTTATCTGCTAACATATATTTTCCGCAATGTTCTCTGCCATCATCAAGAAAAAATTGTCTATATGTGCAATCAATAATATAATTTTTATGATGTATATCTACAAATGTACAATTATGCCCCTCTGCACGAGGAATATTAATATTTTTTCCATCCACAAGCCTTGTCTTTTTAGGAGAATAATAACCAGGAGCTAGGAATACTGCATCAAATCCTTTTGATGTGCAATCTAACATTATTCTTTTTGTTGAACCTTCACATTCTCCAGATAGTCCTTCACTTAATAAGTCATGCTGCTTCATTAGATGCCTTCGTTCCTTTTGAACTATACGAGTTAATATTTCTTGAGCTGACATATTTATATTATATTCATCATCTACATCTTTTTGTATATATGGAACACTTTCACATATAAAAGTTTGTTGCTTTGTTTTATTATCCTCATAATCGTTCATTGGTATTTTTTCTTGACTTATACCTTTATTCAAGTATTTTTCAAAAAAATCTCTTGATAGTATCTCTTGATTTATTGAATCTTTGCCTAAAAAAGTAGTTATAATACTTTCAGTATAATTTTTTAAATTTTCAGGAGTTGCTTCAATGAATCCATATTTTAACATCTGTTCCAAAACATTTCTTTTGTTGGAAGTTTGCAACATAAATATTAATGGATTAAGTTGAACATCAACACCATCTTCTTTTACATTACTATTTGTTAAAGTAAAAAACTGTCTATAGGAAAGATCAATTATATATTTCTTACCATCTATAGTTGCAATTGAAAAATCATGTGACTTAGCTTTTTGCTTTAATATGCTACTAAAGTCTGTTATGTTACATTCATCAAAAAAAATTCCCGCTTTTTCTCCATGTATTCTCTCTAAAAGTTCTACTAATGCTCTTTCTTCGCCGCTAAAATTTTCATTCTTTATACTATATCTATCTTGTTTTAAAGGTGCTTTTAATCTGTCATGAGTTGTAGAAGAAGTTGCAACTTTTAATAATGTTTGTTCTCCTAACACCATTCTTAAATTTTGTACTAGATAATTAGCTTTCTCATTACTAGTCATTGTTTTACTATAATTTAAAGCTTTACTATAGTCAATATATGGTTCAGTGTCTACAATATACACATGTTCTAATGTTGTATTTAATATATTTAAGCATTCCAGATATTTGTCTGTTTGCTTAACACTTCGCAATAATTTATTGATTTTTTCTATACTTTCTAAAAAGTTATCTGTATCATTCTTATTTATATTTTCTATTATCGAATTTAAATTAATTGCAAATTCAATTGGTCCCATATATATGTTTGCTCCTTTTTATAAAATAACCTTCCAAATAACAAATGAATATTTTTATTATTATCCAATAATATTTTATCAATAAAGCCCATTTTTTACAATAGTTATTATTAAACATTTATATTAAATTGTTCTTATCTTTCATACTCTATTTCTTTCTCTATCTCTTCTTTTACTATTTGTTTTTCTGCATCTAAACTAATTTTAGTTTCTTTTTCAAAATCTCTAATCAAATTATCTTCTGCTCCTATATCGAATTTTTTACAAATCCATTTTATAAATTTTTCTATCACTTCATAAAATTTATCTATTATCTTATTTAAATAACTATTCTCTTTTTCTAAACTTTTAATCTTGCTTTTATATTTCCATTCTAAATCAAATGCTTTTTCTTCATATTCTGACTTGATTTTATCTACTTCATTGTGCAATTCTTTATTGTCATACATTATTTCTTTTCTTTCTTTTTCATATTTTATTGCTTTATCTACTAAATTCACTTGTTTTGATAATTCTTTGTGCAGAATCCTATTTTCTTGGTATAACTCATTAATTAATTTATCTTTTGGTTTAATGATTTCATCTTCTACTTTTTCTCTATTTAATTTTATAAGTTTAATATCATTTATATTAGGTGTTTCAGGTAATTCAAGTTTCATATTATCTAATACCTTTTTAGTATTTTCAAAATTAGTTATCTTCTTTAAGTTTTCTATTTTTTCATGTTTTGCTCCTGTTTCTTCAACTGGTAATCCTCTTTCTAGTTCAAATCCTTTTGAAGTAATGTATTCAAAAAAAGCATTTTGTAATTGCCTATAACTATCTCTACCTTTCCAAAAATCCCTACAACATATTTTATCTATTTCTTTTCCTTCTTTATCTTTTGTATGAATTACTGGAATATATATCAAGTGCATATGTGGTGTTCCTTCATCTAGATGTACTACTGCTGATATTATATTTTTTTCTCCAAGATTTTTGTAACTACATATAAAATTATAACTTTCTTCAAAATATCTTTTGGTTTCTTTTTCTCCAATTTCATCAAAAAATTCTTTATCTGAAGTAAATAACATTTCGCACATTATTATACTGTTACTTCTTATATGTCCTTGTAAATCATTTTCTTTCTTTAATCTATCAAATTCTTTTATATAACTCAATTCGTTTTTCTTTAAGTAATAATTCAAATGTGTTTTTTCTGAATCAATATCTTTATTTGTATGACCTCTTGTTCTTCTTTCATTATGGACATAACTTCCTTTTGCTTCTGTTCTAGTCAACTTTTCATTTCTTATAATTGCATAACTCATATCTTCTTTGCACCTCCTTCTTGCTTAAGATATTCTTTGAATGTCTAACCCAAATGTAAAGCATTACATTTGTGTTAGAATGTAAAGTTAAAAGAAATGTAAAGTTGAATTTTAAAATGATTGAAATAACTGAGTTTTAA
>CALXKE010000063.1 GCA_944388805.1 uncultured Clostridia bacterium
TTGGCTTTTTTACTTCTGCCCATTCTAATGATTGTTGAAAATTACATCTTTCATTCGATTCTAAAAATTCTTTATATTTTTTTTTCGACTCGTCATCTGTTACAAGTTTCATTTTTTATTTTTTTCCTCCTATTTTATTATTTGCAATATATTTGTATTTTACACCATATAGGATTTTTTTACAAGTAATTTTTGAAATAAGCATAAAATTATTTAAATTTATCAATTTCTTCGGTTTTTCCTATACAATAATAAAAAGGCACTAACTTAAATTAGTGCCAGTGTAAAAATTACTAAAAGAAATCATTCACAAATTGTTCCTAACAAAACTTTTATTATTCCTATATTTTTAATCATTTCTTTACTTAAAGAAAATAATCTTGTAAAGAGATTTTCATATTGTTTTATTTCTTCTATAATTTCTTCTCTTTCTTCTTCATGGTCAATTTCATAACAAACTGAAATATCTCCATTTGTTTCTTCTCTTGCTACTGCATAATAATCTTTACTAATGTAAAGCCGTATTTCATTTTCTAGACTACATGCATTATGAACTACTATTTTTTTGGTTTGCTTTAAATTTTTCCGTTTTAACATAATATTCCTCACTCATGTTCCTGTACTTCTGTATTTATTTAAAGCTATATTCCATAACTTTACTGCAATTATCCATAAAATAATAGCAATAAAAGGAGATAAATATAACATATAATTATTTAATCCTAAGTAATCCATTGTTGGATAATATGCAACAAATGCAAAAGGTAAAATTAAAGTTATCAATATTTTTATAAATCTGTTATATATATCAATCGGATATTCTGCAAACGCATATATATTATAAAAAGACCAAATTACTTCATTAGATTTATATGTCCAAAAAGATGATATACTAAATATTGTATTTATTGCACCAATTATTAAAGCTCCTATAACACTAAAGAAGATAATTTTTACAACTAACAATATAGTAATCGGTATAGAAAGTTCAATTAACATATATATTGTTATCCCCAATCCAATAAAAAAATCGGCTAGTGATACAAATTCTCTTGATGCCCCTATAATAGAAATTAAAGGATGTACTGGTCTTAATAGGATTTTATCAAATTCTCCATTTTGCATATATTTCGGTCCAATATCATATAAACCATCAAAGCAATACCCAGATATTCCTATGGCAATTCTTGTTACTCCATATAGTAATAATATTTGCCTAAAGTTCCAACCTGCTATATTCTCCGTATTTTGGAAGACAATGAATATAAAAATTAAACTAACTGCTTGTACAATTAGTTGTGATATTATTCCTACAATGCAATCTAGTCTATAGATTAAAATTTCTTTCAAAGAAATTTTGAGGAACGATAAATATAAGCTTATATTATCTAATATTTTCTTCATTTTATCCTCCATTAATTGTAATATTTTTTACTGCATGATTAAAGAAAATTCTTGCAATAAAATACAAGATAATTCCCCATATAATTTGTTTAATAATAATAAAGAATATTTCATTCATTTCAACATTACCTAGCCATATATTAACAGGAGTATATATTAATTCTTTAAATGGTAACCATTTTGATATTTCTTGAAACCATAATGGAAATAGTGTAATCGGAGCGATTATTCCTGAAAATATTTGTATTATCGCCTTTCTGAGTATTTGCATTCCCCATATTGAATTAGTATAAAATCCTACTGTGCCAACTATCATTTGTATAAAGAATGTTATTGGTACACCTAATATCATAACAAAAATACATAAAATAAAATCCAACAAGTTTACAGGTAACACTAATTGCCAAAAAAATGAACATATAATAAAAGTTGCAAATCCTACTACTGTTGCAAAAGCTAATTCTCCTAAATTTACACCAAAATAGTATTTAAAATAAGAAATAGGATTTAATAATTCTCTATTTATTTGTCCGTTTCTAATTGAATGTGCCATATCTTCATTTATTCCCCATAAAGCAAATGAACTAAATGTTATTACTAATATATAATAAGTTGTCATTTCTTCTATTGTAAAACCTCCTGCATTGCCTGTTTGATAATATATTGCCTGCCATACAAAGATATATACGACTACTTCTATTATTCTGTTAAATGTAAAAAGATAAAAATTTGATTTGTATATATTATATCTTTTTAATTGCATTTTTCCTAATGCTATCATTGTTTGCACCATTTTTATATGCCCCTTTATAGATTTCTTTTAATATATCTTCTAATTCTGATTCTCGCATATGAATATCTTCTATTACACAATATTCCGATATATCGTTCATAATCTTTACTATTGTTGTTTCATCATGTTTAAATTTTATCTTCATTTCCTTTTCATTTTCTTCTATAATTTCAAAAACATTAGATTGTAATTTATCTTTAACACTTAAATTTTTAGAACTAACTATAATTTCTGCTAAGGTATATTTCCCATATATATCTTTGAACTTCTGTTTTTCACCATCATAAATTATTTGTCCCCTATCTAAAAGTATTATTCTATCACATACATCTTCAATATCCTTTAAATCATGTGTTGTCAAAATTACTGTCGTTTTCTTTTCTTTATTTATTTCTTTAATAAATTTTCTTATATTTTCTTTTACAAAGACATCTAAACCTATTGTTGGTTCATCTAAATAAACTATTTTAGGGTTATGCAAAAATGTTGCTGCAATTTCACATCTCATTTTTTGCCCTAAACTTAAGTTTTTTACCTGTTTATCTAATAAATCTTCCAAATCAAGTATCTCTGTAAATCGTTTTAAATTTTTCCTGTATTCATTTTCTGGAATTTTAAATATCTTTTTAATTAATCTAAAAGATTCAATAACAGGTAAGTCCCACCACAGTTGCGTTTTTTGTCCAAAAACTGCTCCTATATTTTTGTTGTTTTGAATTCTTTTTTCATTAGGTATTAATCCATTTACTACAATTTTTCCTGAAGTAGGAGTTAATAGTCCTGTCAACATTTTTATTGTAGTTGATTTTCCTGCTCCATTTTCTCCAATATAGCCTACAAGCTCTCCTTCTTTTATTTCAAAATTGATATTGTTTACAGCAATGATTTTCTTATATTGTGGTTTTATTAAATTTTTAAAATAGCCTAATAATCCATCTTGTTTTTCTATAATCTTATATTGCTTTACTAGATTTTTAACTTCTATAATTGGCATTTTTTTCTCCTTTTTTACATAGCTATTATCTATAAAATATTTTTTCCTTTTTCAACATAACATCAACAATTTTATTTTTTATAGTGTCGGTTTACTATTATTTTTATATTTGCGAATACTTCTTCTATTTTTTATTGCTTCTTTCAATTCCATTTTGACCTCCTAATTTTCACAAGCATTTATAAATTTCTTGAAAATTTTATTATGATTCTCATCTATTTTATATAAACTTTAAATTTTATCCACATCTATTCCTAATTTTTTAAAATTTTCGTTAATTTTAGTCATATCTTTATACATACCTTGTTTTAACTCAAATCTATAGTTTTTTTTCAATATTCAAATTTTCATCTTTTCCTTTTATTAAACATTGTCTATATTGACTATGTAGTTTGTCAAAATCTGCGTATGTTCCACAATTCTTAATGTATCATTGATAATTTCTAGTTTAACCCTTTTCATTTTATAAGTCCATTCAATTTTAGAAAATAATTCCTTACTTATATTGATTTCTTCTTTTATTATATGTAACATAATTATAAATGTCAATATATAAATGAACAAAAAATCAAAAATAAAAATGTACAAAATCCCGAGTTTTACAGTTAATCTAATTTCAAATAATATATAAACGTTAGAGACACATGAATTTGAGTGCGTCAAATTT
>CALXKE010000064.1 GCA_944388805.1 uncultured Clostridia bacterium
TATCTGATTCATTTGGCTCTACTACTTCAAATGCTACTTTGATATCTCTATAGTCTGGATTTCCTTCTCCGATTTCTTCTTCTGGATTAAATGCTTGTAATAGATTTTCTCCTTCTGTTTCTTCTTGTTCTTTTGATAAGTAATCTGTTCTGATTTCTACTGCTTCTTCTACATTATCCGTTACATTTCCTTCTGCATCATACATTACCCATCTATATTTTACGTTTGTTTCATTTTCTGGTAGATATTTTAACCCATCTGGAATATCATCTGCTACTTCTTGTGCATATCCTGCGATATCTCCTTCATTATATACTCTGATAGTATATTCTACCACATTTCCTGTGATGACTTCTACTGGCTCTTTTGTATGATTATATGTAATTTGATCTTCTTCTCTATCATAACTTACTTCTGGTATTCTTGTTGTCACTTCTTCTTCATCTACTTTTGTGATGAATTTTCTTAATGCTAAGTCAAAGTCTTGGATAATCACTTTTTCAAAGTCATCATCATCTTGTTGTCCTGGTACATAATCTTTTTCGATTTCATCGTCTTTGTAATTTGGTAATTCTTCATCACTTGGTATTTCTACATTATCTGGGTTAGAATCTCTATCTGGTATGTCATACTCATTTTCATCATCTGTAATTTCTGCTAAGTTTGTTAGTTTAACATTTGTTCCAGCTTCTTCTTTTACTCTACATGCAATCTGTACTTCTTTATAGTCAAGTGTTTCTCCATCAAATGCTTGTATTTCATTTTGTCTCTCTTCTGTCTCTTTTGCACTTGATAGATAATCTGTTGTAACTATTCTTCCATCTTCTGATACTTGCCATTCATACTCTATATTGATTTCATGCTCTGGTAAAAATTCTAATTCTTCTGGTAGATAGTCTGTTATTTCATCCACATAACCATCTACATTTCCTTCATTATATACTCTAATTGTATAGATTATCACACTATTTCTTTTTACCAAAATTGGTTCTTTTGTATGATTATATATTGCTGTTGTTCCATTTTCTAGTCCTGATAAATCTACATTTGGTGCTCTATTATATGAAGTTCCATCTACTTCACTTATGAATTTTCTTAACGCTAAATCGAATTCTTGTACATATACTTTTTCAAAATCGTCATCATCTTCTTGTCCTGGTACATAATCTTCATCGATTTCATCATCTTTGTATCCTGGTAGTTCATCATCACCTGGTATTTCTACATTATCTGGGGTAGAATCTCTATCTTCGTCACTATCTTCTGTGATTTCTGCTAAGTTTGTTAAATTTACATTTGCTTTTGCATCCTCTTTTACTCTACATGCAATTTGCACTTCTTTATAGTCTAATCTTTCTCCATCAAATGCTTGTATTAAATTTTGTCTTTCTTCTGTTTCTTTCGCACTTGATAAATAATCTGTTGTAACTGTTCTTCCATCTTCTGATACTTGCCATTCATATTGAATATTGATTTCATGTTCTGGTAAGAATTCTAATGCGTCTGGTAAGTAATCTGTTACCTCCTCAGCATATCCGTCTATTTCTCCTTCATTATATACCCTTATTGTATAAATAATTACACTATTTCTTTTTACCAATACTGGTTCTTTTGTATGATTATATATTGCTGTTGTTCCAGTTTCAAGTCCTGACAAATCTACATTTGGTGCTCTATCATATTGAGTTCCATCTACTTCACTGATGAATTTTCTTAAAGCTAAATCAAAGTTTTGCTTTTCATTTGGTACTGTAATGGTAATCACATTTCCATTTAATTCAACTTCTGCACCTTCTACTTGTCCTGCTGTTATTTGTGCTCCTGTTGCTACATAGTTTCCGTTTTCTTCTCCTTTAGTAACCTGTATTGTTAAACTTTCTATCAATTTTTTATATCCACTTGGTGCTGTAATTTCTCTTACTGTTATTGTATCTGCATTTGAAATATCTGTTATTTTTACTGTTCCCAAGTTTAAAAGTCCATTTGTTGTTGTTCCTGTTTGTTCACTTTGTCCTGGTAATGTCCATCCAAATTCTGCTCCTGCTGTTGTAATTAGATTTCCACTTTGGTCTACCTTTTCTAATTGTATTTGATAATTTCCTTCTACTGGTACATTTGGTACTGTAATGGTAATCACATTTCCATTTAATTCCACTTCTGCACCTTCTACTTGTCCTGCTGTTATTTGTGCTCCTGTTGCTACATAGTTTCCGTTTTCTTCTCCTTTAGTAACCTGTATTGTTAAACTTTCTATCAATTTTTTATATCCACTTGGTGCTGTAATTTCTCTTACTGTTATGGTATCCGCACTTGAAATATCTGTTATCTCTACTATTCCCAAGTTTAGACGTCCATTCGTTGTTGTTCCTGTTTGTTCACCTTGGCCTGGTAATGTCCATCCAAATTCTGCTCCTGCTGCTGTGATTAGATTTCCGTTCTGATCTACCTTTTCTAATTGTATTTGATAATTTCCTTCTACTGGTACATTTGGTACTGTTATGGTTATAACATTTCCATTTAACTCAACTTTTGCACCTTCTACTTGTCCTGCTGTTATTTGTGCTCCTGTTGCCACATAACTTTCGTCTTCTTCTCCTTTGGTGACTTGTACAGTTAAACTTTCTATCAATTTATTATATCCACTTGGTGCTGTAATCTCTCTTACGGTTATCGTATCCGCACTTGAAACATCTGTTATTTCAACTGTTCCCAAGTTCAATATTCCATTTGTTGTTGTTCCTGTTTGTTCACCTTGTCCTGGTAATGTCCATCCAAATTCTGCTCCTGCTGTTGTGATTAGATTTCCATTTTGATCTACCTTTTTTAATTGTATTTGATAATTTCCTGTGATGTGTCTTACTATTAACTTTTCAAAGTCATCATCATCTTGTTCTCCTTTATAGAAATAGTTTGAATCTGTTAAATCATCATTGTTATCTGTATGTCCTTTGTAATCTTCCATATTGTCTTTATTTACATTTGGTGCTGTTCCTGGCTCTGAATCTCTATCTTCTCCTACTTCATCTATGATTACATTTCCATACTCATCTATTTCTTCTGATATCCACGCTACATTTGTTAATACTTTTCCATTTTCACTTGTATCTACTATACATTCTATCTCTATTGTCTCTGAATCTAATTGTCCCTCTTGATATGCAACTAAATTCTCTGTATTATTTTCATTTCTTGTAATTGTTACTCTATTTGTTTCTTCATCATATTCTGCTGTAAATCCTTCTGTTATTACTTGTGAAAATCTCAATCCACTTGGTAATTGGTCTATTACCTTTGTTGCTCTTCCGTCTACTTCTCCTTCATTATAGATTGTTATGTTATATGTTACAATATCTCCATTTTCTACTACTACTGGATCTTTTCTATGCTTATATGTTGCTGTTGTTCCACTTTCTAATGTGCTTTCATCTATCACTGGTATTCTGCTATTGGTTACTTCTACTCCATTTACTTCTGTTATGTATTTTCTTAATGCTAAGTCAAATTCTTGTGGATTTTTTTCTACCTTCATTAATGGTTGTGAGTTTCCTCCTGCTGTTGTATATAAGGTTAATTTATGTCTATAATTTCCTGTTCCTGTTGCATAATTTCCTGCTTGTTTTTCCGCCTCATCTATTAGGTGTTTATATAACATGACTGCTTGTTGTCTTCTTAGTGTTCCTACTGAAGGATCTTGATTGCTTCCATAACTTGATAATGGTTCATAATCTGTTCCATTTTCTGTATAAAATAGCCATGCATCTTCATCATATCTATTATATTTTCCGTTTTCTTCTCCATAGTTTGTGAAATACCACATTGCTGCTTGTTGTACTGCTTCTATTTCATCATCTGTTATTTTATATTCCTCTCCTAAGGCTGCAATTTCTTCTTGGTATGCTAATACTCCTGATTCTCTTAATAATGTCTCTTTTTCTGTTTCTGTTGATTCTCCTGGTATATAGATTAGATTTGCTAATGCTAATAATTCATTATAATGTCCTCCATTTACTAGGTTATACAACACTCTACTAGTATCCGCATCTTGGCTTGCTATTGCATCTCTTTCTGTATACATATCAAAATATAAATTATATTCTTGTACTTGTTTTGTTCCTTCCCCTTCTGTAAATCCTACTCCTGCTTTCACACAATATACATTTACTTCTGTTGGGTCATTTGTGTTTTCTCCACTGTATTGTACAATATTCCATATCTTTGCTGCTGTTCCTGTCTCTCCATTTGAATCTGGATCTTCTATAGAATATCCCATCCCTGTTTCACTTCTTAATTCTGTGATTCCAAAATACAATGATGGATTCAATTCTGCTGCTTCTACTTTAGTCCCTAATACAGTTGTTAATATAATTGCTATAAATACAATATACTTAATTATTTTTCTACTTTTCATATTCGTTTCCTCCATATTTCTCTCCTTTTAAGTATAATAAATTTTTTCTCTTATTTCAATGCTTTTTATAGACTTTTTTCACTATTTTTATAGCATAATCATTTTATCTTAGGGATATCATTTTTTTTGTCATTCCTTTTAATATTACAAATTTATGATATTTTAATTACATTTTATATATAGAAAAATAAGTTTTAATAATCAGATGTTATCTAATGATTAAAACCTATTTTTACTTTTATGTGTTCTTACTATATAAAGATTTATTTTTATGTCTCATACATTTTTGCAATGCAACAAGGTTAGAATTCTTAAATAACAAATTTCTTAATTAAGATTAATCCTCCTGCTAATGTTCCTAATACAGTAAATCCTAATACATAGTAGATTCTTTCTTGTCCTGTTTCTACTGATAACAATACTGGTGCATCATCTATATCATCTTCTCCTGGTTTTTGATTATCTGGTGTTGAATCTCTATCTGGTGCTCCTTTGTCATTATAGTCTTCTGAGATCTCTGCTATGTTTGTCATTTGTCCCATGTTGTCTTCTCCATTTATCCAAGTTAATACAACTTCTACTTCTGCTGATTCTCCTGGTTGTAATAATGTATTCTCTAATAATCTTGTTGAAATGATATTATTTCCTTCATCTGTCCATCCTGGATTATCTTCTGCTACAAATCTTAATCCTTCTGGTACATAATCTGTTATCTCTGTTGCATATCCTGCTATGTCTCCTTCATTGGTTATTCTTATTGAATATCTGAATTTGACTACTACATCATTTACATTCTTTCTATACAACTCTACTTTTACAACAGGTTCAGGATCCATCTCTGCTGTATGTCCTGTTTGGGTTACTGTCTCTTGTCCATTTTCTATGACAATCGCTTCTGTTACCCATTTTCTTAACGCTAAATCAAAGTATGTTAATTTAATATATTCTCTATCTTGGTCATCTTCTCCTTCATTCCATTCATCTGGTATAGAATCTATATCTTCTACTGGATTTCCATTCTCATCACTATCTTCTGTAATTTGTGCTGAGTTTACTATGATTCTATCTGATTCATTTGGCTCTACTACTTCAAATGCTACTTTGATATCTCTATAGTCTGGATTTCCTTCTCCGATTTCTGCATTTGAATCAAATGCTTGTAATAAATTTGGATTTGCCACTTCTGTTTCTTCTCCTACATTTCCTTCTGTATTTTCTGTTGTTGCTTCTCCTGTATTTCCTTGTATATCTTGTTCTGCATTTTCTGATGTTTCTTCTTCTGTGGCATCTCCTCCATTTAGTCTATTTTCACCTTGTTCTTTTGATAAGTAATCTGTTCTGATTTCTACTGCCTCTTCTACATTATCTGTCACATTTCCCTCTGCATCATACATTACCCATCTATATTCTAGATTTGTCTCATTTTCTGGTAAATATCTTAATCCATCTGGGATATCATCTGCTACTTCTTGGGCATATCCTGCCATATCGCCTTCATTATATACCCTGATAGTATATTCTACCACATTTCCTGTAATCACTTCTACTGGTTCTTTTGTATGGTTATATGTAATTTGGTCTTCTTCTCTATCATAACTTACTTCTGGTATTCTTGTTGTTACTTCTTCTTCATCTACTTTTGTGATGAATTTTCTTAATGCTAAATCAAACTCTTGTAATATGATATTATCATAATCTTCATCATCCTCATATTTTACCCAATTATCTGTACTTGAATCTCTATCATCTACTGGATTTCCTTCACTATCTGCATCCTCTGTTATTGCTGCTTCATTTCTTATAATTCCAATACTTGGGTCTTCAGCTACTACTTTAAAGATAACAGATATTTCTTTATAATCAGGATTTTTTTGTGTATCTGTATCAGAATAAGGACTGCTTGGATCAAATGCTTTTATTAAGTTTGCTCCTGGAGTGGTAATTTCTTCTCCTTTTCCTCTTCCTAAATAATCTGTTGAAATTTTTGTTGTATCACCTTCTACAAAAGTCCATCCCATTGATGCATTAAATTCTACTGCTGCTAACTCATCTTCATCTGTAATTGGATTCATATTAGAATCAATGTCTGCTCCTAAAAATTCTAAACCTTCTGGAATATCTTCTGTAATTCTTTGAGCATATCCATCTATACTTCCTTCATTATATATTCTAAACGTATAAGTAACCAAATCTCCTGTGCCTACTGAAACTGGATCTTTATTTAATTGATAATCTGCTGTTGTTTGACTTCCATTTGCCAAATTCGTAATATCTACACCTAGTATTCTTTCTGGAATAGCTTCTCCATTTATTTCAGTAATTCTTTTAATTAATTTTAAATCAAATTCTTTTTCTTCTGGGACATTGATAATTAATTTTTCAAAGTCATCATCATCTTGTTCTCCTTTATAGAAATAGTTTGAATCTGTTAAATCATCATTGTTATCTGTATGTCCTTTGTAATCTTCCATATTGTCTTTATTTACATTTGGTGCTGTTCCTGGCTCTGAATCTCTATCTTCTCCTACTTCATCTATGATTACATTTCCATACTCATCTATTTCTTCTGATATCCACGCTACATTTGTTAATACTTTTCCATTTTCACTTGTATCTACTATACATTCTATCTCTATTGTCTCTGAATCTAATTGTCCCTCTTGATATGCAACTAAATTCTCTGTATTATTTTCATTTCTTGTAATTGTTACTCTATTTGTTTCTTCATCATATTCTGCTGTAAATCCTTCTGTTATTACTTGTGAAAATCTCAATCCACTTGGTAATTGGTCTATTACCTTTGTTGCTCTTCCGTCTACTTCTCCTTCATTATAGATTGTTATGTTATATGTTACAATATCTCCATTTTCTACTACTACTGGATCTTTTCTATGCTTATATGTTGCTGTTGTTCCACTTTCTAATGTGCTTTCATCTATCACTGGTATTCTGCTATTGGTTACTTCTACTCCATTTACTTCTGTTATGTATTTTCTTAATGCTAAGTCAAATTCTTGTGGATTTTTTTCTACCTTCATTAATGGTTGTGAGTTTCCTCCTGCTGTTGTATATAAGGTTAATTTATGTCTATAATTTCCTGTTCCTGTTGCATAATTTCCTGCTTGTTTTTCCGCCTCATCTATTAGGTGTTTATATAACATGACTGCTTGTTGTCTTCTTAGTGTTCCTACTGAAGGATCTTGATTGCTTCCATAACTTGATAATGGTTCATAATCTGTTCCATTTTCTGTATAAAATAGCCATGCATCTTCATCATATCTATTATATTTTCCGTTTTCTTCTCCATAGTTTGTGAAATACCACATTGCTGCTTGTTGTACTGCTTCTATTTCATCATCTGTTATTTTATATTCCTCTCCTAAGGCTGCAATTTCTTCTTGGTATGCTAATACTCCTGATTCTCTTAATAATGTCTCTTTTTCTGTTTCTGTTGATTCTCCTGGTATATAGATTAGATTTGCTAATGCTAATAATTCATTATAATGTCCTCCATTTACTAGGTTATACAACACTCTACTAGTATCCGCATCTTGGCTTGCTATTGCATCTCTTTCTGTATACATATCAAAATATAAATTATATTCTTGTACTTGTTTTGTTCCTTCCCCTTCTGTAAATCCTACTCCTGCTTTCACACAATATACATTTACTTCTGTTGGGTCATTTGTGTTTTCTCCACTGTATTGTACAATATTCCATATCTTTGCTGCTGTTCCTGTCTCTCCATTTGAATCTGGATCTTCTATAGAATATCCCATCCCTGTTTCACTTCTTAATTCTGTGATTCCAAAATACAATGATGGATTTAATCCTGCTGCTTTTACAATATTTGGTATCATCGCTAAACACATAACTAGCAATATAACAATTAGTCCTTTGATAATTTTTTGGTTACTCATAAATTTCTCTCCTTAATTTATAAATCACAATATACTTATATTTTACCCTTTTTTTTTATTTAGTCAATAACATTTTTTTCTTGTTTTCTTCATTATAAAATATGAATCTCAAATCGCCTAGGGATATAAGCTTTCTAAGCCTATCTAATTTTTTTTTGCTACATTACAATTATATTACATTTTTGTTATAAATTCAAGTTTTTATGTTAATTTCGTTTTGTTTTCTACTTAACCGTAAGTTTTATGGATTTTATAAAGAAAAGTTATATTTTTTTTTTAATTTTCATACCATTATTTAAGAGGGTATTGTTATATGAAATTATTTCAAATTTATCATAAAATTATTTTACTATTTTTAATATGCATTTTTATTAGTCCTTATGTTTTTGCAGATGATTTATCACCTTCTGATGATACTTTTGACATCTCAGAAATTTTAACAGATATAGACAGTATAGAAACAAATAGTAGTACAACAGAACTACCAATGATTAATTCTAGAGCTTATGTAGTCATAGACAGAAAATCTAATACGATTCTTATTGGAAAAAATGAAAATCAAAAGAAAAAAATGGCTTCTACTACGAAAATTATGACTGCATTAGTCGTTATCGAGCATTGTAACTTATCTGATACTGTTGAAATTTCAAAAAAAGCCGCTAGTACTGGTGGTTCTAGACTAGGTTTAAAAACTGGCGATAAAATAACCGTTTATGATTTGCTATATGGTCTAATGATGCGTTCTGGTAATGATGCTGCTGTTGCTTTAGCAGAATATGTAGCTGGTTCCATTACTGATTTTGCAGATTTAATGAATGAAAAAACCACTGCTTTAGGTCTTTCTAATACCCATTTCGTGACACCACATGGATTAGATGAAGATGAACATTATACAACAGCTTATGAATTAGCTATTCTTTCTAATTATGCTATGAATAACGAAATATTTGCAAAAATTGTAGGAACAAAAAATTATACCATTACAATTAATGGATATCCTAAATCTCTTATCAATACAAATGAATTATTAGGGGTCTTAAACGGTGTATATGGAATAAAAACTGGATTTACAAATGGAGCTAATCGTTGCTTAGTCACTTGTTGCAAAAGAGGTGATATGGATATTATTTGTGTAGTACTTGGTGCTGATACAAAAAAATATCGTACAACAGATAGTATAAAATTAATTGAATATTCTTTTAATAATTTTACATATGTAAATATTGAAGAAATTGTTTCTAACAATTTTGAAAATTGGAAAAAAGAAAACCTTCCGACCATTACAATTTCTAAAGGTGTTTCAAATTACTTAGATATAACATTTGAAAAAATTCCATATCCTTCTATCCCTGTAAGAAGTGATTTAGTTGATAGCTTTCAAATGTATATAAACTATGAGTCTAACTTAACTGCACCTATTACAAAAGGAAGTTCTATTGGTACAATCACTTTAGAATTAGAAGGAAAGATGATATATTCTGGTAATATATTAGTGAATACAGACATCGAACATAAAAACATATTGGACTATTTATATGATTTCTGCCAAAACTTCTCCTATATTTTTAACAGTATTCTTAAAATATAAAAAGCAATATAATATATTTATTTGAATATATTATATAATAAATTTCATTATCTTAAAAAGCAAAAAAATAGAGAAAACTGATTTTCTCTATTTTTTATTTAACGTTTTCTTTTATGTATTCAACTACATCTCCTACAGTTACAACTTTTTCTGCATCACTATCAGGAATTTCTATATCAAATTCTTCTTCTAGTGCCATTACTAATTCAACAATATCTAATGAATCAGCTCCTAAGTCATCTATAAAAGATGCTTCCATTGTAACTGCATTTTCAGCTACACCTAATTGTTCTACAATGATTCCTTTTACTTTCTCTAAAACTTCTTCTGAACTCATATTCTCGAGTTCACCTCCTCTCAAGTTTGCAAACGATCTATCCTTTTTGATATTTTGCTTCTATAGTTTCATTTATAT
The DNA here is from genome assembly GCA_944388805.1 of uncultured Clostridia bacterium. Lineage (GTDB taxonomy): Bacteria > Bacillota > Clostridia > TANB77 > CAG-508 > CAG-269. The sequence goes on from CALXKE010000064.1 coordinate 10,332, forward strand.
TATATGTTTGTATATTTGTCAAGTAAATTTTATAAATATTTTTATTTTATACGATTAGGTCAAATATCGCATTGGGTTCGTTTGTGTTTGCGACATTTTGAAAAATGTCCTAAACACAAAACTCCCCACAATTGGACATTATTTTTCGTCTCTTGTTTTTTGAAATTCTTCTATCATTTTATCAACAGCTTTATTCTCTACAAATTTTTCTGCTTGGATAATCGTATATTCAAATAATAATGCATCACTACTTCCATGTGCTTTTACAACTGGTTTTTTTACTCCTAAAAATAATGCTCCTCCATAAGATTTATAATCCATTGTTTTGCTAAAACGTTTAATAGCAGGTAATGCAGGAACTGCTAATATTTTTGCTAATAAATTTCTAGTTAAACTTTCTGTTAATGTCCTTTTTACAAATTTACCTAATCCTTCTGTTGTTTTTAAGAATACATTGCCTGTGAACCCATCTGTTACAATGGCATCTATTTTTCCAGAAAAAGCATCTCTTCCTTCTACATTTCCTACAAAATTAATGTTTAATTCCTTTGATTTTTCTTTTAACAAGTTATAGCTTTCTCTTACTAATTCATTTCCTTTTGTTTCTTCTGTTCCTATATTTAATAAGCCAATTGCTGGGTTTTCTATTCCAAATGTATTTCTTAAATAAATACTAGACATTTGTGCAAATTGTAATAAATTGATTGGTTTACAATTTGTGTTAGAGCCTGCATCTATTAATAATAATTGACTTTTATATGCTGGTAATATGCCTGCTAATGCTGGCCTATCAATACCTTTGATTCTTCCAACTAATAAGGTTGCTCCTGTTAATAATGCTCCTGAGTTTCCAGCTGATATAAATACATCACCTTCATCTTCTTTTAGCATTTTAAATCCCACTACCATAGATGAATCTTTTTTGTGTTTAATCGCAACTGTTGGTGTATCACACATCTCTATTGTTTCAGTTGCATTTTTTATTTTTAATCTATCAGATATTTCTTCAATTTCTTTTCCATAAAATTCTTTTACTTTACTTCTGATAACTTCTTCTTTTCCTACTAATATGACTTCTGCTTTTACTTTATTAATTGCATTTACTGCTCCTTTTATATTGGCATCTGGTGCATTATCTCCACCCATAGCATCAAGTATTATTTTCACTTTTGATTCCTCCAAATCGTACTTATTTCATTATATCATTAACAGTAATATTTTATTATTGTTTTTAGAAAAAAGCAAGTATTTTGAATAACAATTATCATATTTCTCAACAAAATAGGCATCACTAATTATAATGATGCCTGTTTTGTTGAGATGAATTTTTAGTATCAGAAATAATCTTCTATATATTTTACTGTATAGTCGATTAATTCTAAGGTCTCAAATTCATAAATTCCTGGAACGTTTTTGAAGAATTTTACAAGAATTTCTCTTAAATCCCTCAAATATCGCATCATTGAGTTTGTCTGAATCTTGAATCTCAATGCTGTCATTAGCAGTAATTTTCTCTCGCTGTCAATTTCTTTTCTATATGTAAAATATACACATAATAATTCTGCATATTTTACTTTGCAGTTGTTTTTAGCATAAAGGATTTCTGACTTGATTTCAGATTCATTCAATTCAACGAATTCATCAGCTTTTTTCTTAAATGCCTCTTCCTTTGTAGTACGCTTGATTTCTTCTTCTCTTTCTTGATTCTTCATTTCACTGTTCAAATTTCTCAAGAAAATTTGTAAGTCACTAAAATTCATTCCCTCCTGCTGTGAAATTTTAATCACATTTTTACATGCTTTCCGCAATCTTCTGCTCATGGCATTTGCCTCCTTCTTTCGTTAATAGTAGTATTATATCATTTATTTGACATAAAATCAATTTTCTAATAATTTTTCTGTAGCTTCAAAAGCACAAAATTTTACCCAGCCATATAAAAAAACATATGGTTGGGTTGGACTTAGTGTGACTAAAAAAGACTACCAAAATGTGCGTCTTAGTAATCTTTCTAATAAATAAAAAAAAATTCGGGATTTTTGAGTCCGTCCCCAAAATCCCGAATTTTTTATTTAATTTTTTAATTATTCAATGATATCAGCAACAACACCTGAACCAACTGTTCTACCACCTTCACGAATAGCGAATCTTAATCCTTTT
>CALXKE010000065.1 GCA_944388805.1 uncultured Clostridia bacterium
CCGGACCTCTTTGCACTTGGCACCTATCCGCTCACATATCATTCCTACAACAATAAGCTGAGGATGTTCCTCCGGTGGTTGAGCCTCCAGACCATGCTGTTCTTTCAAATCTTCGTCCCAATCCTTGTTGATCGAGCGTAGCGGAGCGGCCTGTGTGTAACCATGCTCCCGCAGAATGTCTGTGAGCCGCCCTGCTGCCTCGATCCCAGCCGCATCATGATCCAGGCAGAGGATAATCTTTTGCAGCTTTGGATTCTGCTCCAGCATCCAGAGCATGGCGTGTTCCGCTGTACCGCAGAGAGCCACATAGCTGTGGCGCTGCCAATCCTCTGGGTACAAGGTCAAAAAGGCCAACAGATCAATGGGGGCCTCGAACACATAGAGTCGTTCACTGCTCCCAGTCCAGTGAAAGCTGTGTCTGGGATCGCAACCTTCTACATTACCACGGTAGCTTTTTCCCTGCGTATAGATACCTCGTTTGTGGGCGTGACGGGCAACGCCATGCTCATCGGTTCCGACGAACACAGCATTGTGATACTCCTTGGTCTTATCCTTGGACCGGTCCCGGCGCTCATAGATCAGCCCTCCCTGGGCACCGGCGTTGAGGCCCTCCCGGCTGATCTGCCCCTGCTGAAGCAGGTAGGCATACACACGGCGCATTGTCTGATTGGCGGGAGGCAGGGCAAATTCTTTCGGCTCCTCCTGCTCCTTTTTCTGTGCTGGTTGATACACCTCGCCTTTCTCACCGCCCAGCAGGCGTGTCACTGCCTCGGGGTAGCTCAGACCATAGAAGGTCTGCACAAAGGAGATGGGGCCGCCGCCCTCCTCGGCCTCATGGTCGTACCATTCGTTTCCGCGGACGGTGATGCTGTGATCGGAGGCGAGACGCTTATCCCGGCCGGATGGGATGAGCTTTTCCCCTTGCCGCCGCAAGAACTCCACCAGATCAACGGAGTTTGCACGAAGCTTTTGCTCATCAGTGAAGTGGATGTAGGGCATACTGCACCTCCTACTGGTTTCTCCCTCGCAGTTTTCGATGGAATAGGATGGGCCTACGGCGGATCGGTTTTTGTTCTTTCAATTTCTGACCATTCTCTTTCTGAGTCCGCCCAGCATGGAGCAGAAATTCATTCGTGCGTTTCAAAAAAACAACCTCCTTTATTGCAGACCTATCTTTGGCTCATGGTCATCTGCCTTGTGGCCTTGAGCGATTTTCTTTGCCTTGATTTTTCGTAAAAGTTTTCGGTCGACTGCGACTACAATGCCGCTGGTGGGAAACTGGCTCTGTTCTCGGAAAATATTGGCCAGGGAATGGAGCAATGTGATCACCGCTGCAGCGGGTGACTGCCCCACAGGGTCATCCATGTGTTTCAGAAAATATTGAGCGTATTCATTCCCCTGATCCGCTGCCATCTGAAACCACTTAGCTGCACTGGACTTATCTTTCTCTACATCTTTTCCAAGCAGATAGAGTTTTCCAAGTGCGTACTGGGCATATTGGTTTCCATGCATAGCAGAAACAGTCAACCAGTGAACCGCAGCAGCTACATCCTTGGGAGCCTCCTCGCCCTGGAGCAACATTTTGCCCAACTGATATTGTGCGAATTGATGGTCTTGACTTGACGCATGCCGAAGTAGCTCCAGTGCTTTGAGAGCGTCCTTGGGAACTATTTTCCCCTTGAGGTAGGCCATAGCCAAAGCGTATTCCGCATACACATTGCCCTGATCTACTGAGGCACGCAACCAACGGAGAGCGGCATTGGTATCTTGGGGGATACCATCTGCTCCCTTTAACAGAAGCTTGCCTAAGTAGCACTGCGCAAACTGATTCCCACGCTCTGATGCGTATGTGATCCAATTCAGAGCGGTAGCCTCGTCCCTGGGTAAAGAGGCGTCATTACTGAGATACATCTTTCCAAGGGCAAAGGCGGCGAAGCTGTTTCCCTGCTTTGCCGCAAGAGTAAACAGCTCCACCGCCTTCTGAATGTTCCTTTCAACGCCCTGTCCGTCTCGATACTTTTTGCCAAGTGCGTATTGGGCGAAACCCTGCCCAGCATTCGACTCATCTGGCGAATGCCCCTTAGTCTGCTTGGCCTGTTCACCGGCAAATGACGATGCCGCTTCTGCTTGCTCCGCAGGATCGTCATCTTGGATATCATCTGGGTGGAACACCTGCTGGCGCTGTCCAAGCTTCACCGCTTCCTCAATGACGAGATTCTTGAGGCGCTAGAATTCCTTTTGTCCGGAGAGCGGCAGCCGCTCCGGTAAATCATCTTTGTAGGTGCGCAGCACATCTTCCCGCAGTTCATACCACAGATTGTATGCCGCAGCAACGCGAGGGTCTTTCGCAAGCTCGTCTACAACCTCATCTACCACTGCTTTCAAATCTGCTTTCAGATACCCATATTGTTTTTTGCCAGATAAGAACCGCAGGCGGTCAGCCAGATATTGCAGGAGTTCTTCAATGTGTTTATTTTGCACTGTCCCAGACTGCATCTGGTTAATCACTTCATTGAGGACTGTCTGAGCATCCACATTCAACTCGTTTCGGCGCTGTGTCTGTTTTTGATACAGCTCCGTCAGTTCCTGACGGAAGATTTCTTTTGCCAGCCCAGACTTTATCTGCGTGATTTTTTTTTTAATGATACGGCGACCACCGAGATCTACACTGTAGCAGACCATG
>CALXKE010000066.1 GCA_944388805.1 uncultured Clostridia bacterium
CTTTAAATGATTTAAAATTTTTAAAACTAAATCTTATTAACATTTTGATTTTCCTCCTCTCATACTATATTATATGCTATTTTTTATAAAATATCAATATTTTTGAGATTTTTTCTCAAATTATCGTATTTTTTCTTACAAATATTTAAATCTAACTTTTTATCATTTCAGTTCTGTATTCTTATATTACTTTATTAAAAACATATGCTGTCTCTCTTATATTTTAAATTTTACTTTTTGGTATTTTGTTGCTATAATTATATTAATTTATTAAATTTGGAGGTGTTTTATGGAAGGTTTAAAAATTAATATTCCAGAATATATAGATTGGAATTCTTTTACTATAAAAGACATGAATTCCACTAATGTAATTATATTTGCCCACGATTTAAAAAGGGATATAAATTCCGACCTAGAAAAATTAAAAATATTAAAGCAAATGCCAAATTTACAATTTATTACTGTTAATTCAGATGATTTTAATGTTGGCATTTATATAGGCGAATTATTAAGAGATTTACCATTGGTAAAAAATTTTCATTTATTAGATGATTTTCAAAATAGAGATAGAAGCTATATACAAGCAAACGCCTTGCCTAAAAGTATGAGATTTAGAAGTATTCCTAATTCATATATTCAATGGGGAGCTAATAAAAAGAATTTAAATTATGGCTTTCAAAAAATAAACAATGTTCCAGTTGTGCAATTTGATACAGCAGACACAACTCCTTATTATCCAAGTAAAGAAGCACTCGAAGAAATTGATAGAATAATTACTGATTTTAGTAAAATACCTAATTTAACTTTTATAGATAAAGTGGTTTTAGTTGCTAATTACTTACAACAAAATGTTCAATTTGTCTCTGGGAAAGTATCTCATACAGTAGATGGAAATTATGAATGTGAAGGCTATTCTTACGAAAAATATGGTGGTATTGACTCAGTAAACAATGTTATTTTTGATAAAATAGGAAAATGTAATTGTATTTCTAGAGCTATGATGTTGATGTTAAATAACCCTAAAATGAATGTAAATTGTAGGATTGCTAATTCTCCAGGACATTCATATTGTTCTGTATATGATGATAAAACTGGGGAATTATATTGTGTTGACCCTACTTGGTGTATCAGTAGAAATCCAAATAGATTTAAAGACACTCTAAAAGCTTCTAGCTTTTCGGATGAATTTATATTAATTGGACAAGATAAACTTTCTACAATGGATTTTCATAATACTTCTAATGTATTACCAAAAACTTTTTCACAAAAAAGTATAGATAGAAAATTAATTCTACAATCTGTAGAAAAATTAAAAGGTTTTGGAATATCTTTTGATTACCCTATGGACATTCCTCTTCCATCAATTAGAACTGATAGGCTAGTTGGCGAAGATATTACACCATAAATAAATCATAGCCACCCATAAAACGAGTGGTTATGATTTATTTATTGATTACAAATTTTTTCAATTAATCCTTTATATTGTTCAATTAAAAGTCTCAATGACTTTATCGAAATATGTTCATTGATTTCATGTGCTGTAATTGGTCCTGGTCCTAAGATGATTCTTTTCCCCTTAACCCAACTTGCCTCTGTCATAAAATTTGCTGTTTTTTTATTTTCTAGAAAATCAATATTATTAAAAAACGGTTGTATTTCTATCTCATAATAAATATCTGCTTTATATTTCTCACTTAATTCATTTATTTTTTGCTTTATTTTTTCTATATGCTCTTCTTTTGCAATTCTAAAATCTATAAAACTTTCGCACTTATCTGAAACCGAATTAATAGAATTTCCTCCATTAATTAAACCTATATTCATGGTTGTATAATTTACTTCATAATTATCATTTCTTTCAATTTTTATTTCTTTTTCATAGAAATTTTGTAATTCATTTAATAACTTTATCATTTCTAAATTCGCACTTTTACCCTTATCTGGTGTACTAGAATGTACTTTCTTTCCCTTTGTTTTTATTCTTACAGCTAAAAGTCCTTTACATCCTGTTATGATCTGATTATCAGTTGGCTCTCCTACAATGATATATTCTGGAAATTGTTCATGACTTTTTAATATTTCCTTTATTCCAGAAAAAGCAATTTCTTCATCATATGTGATATATACTTTTATTCCTCTTTTTAATGTATTTAAGTCAATTTCTGCTAGTGCTTGCAAAAATGCCGCTATCCCACCTTTCATATCACATACACCTAATCCATATATATTGTCATCTTTTACTGTTACATCAAATGGATTTGTTGACCATCCTTCTATATAATTCACTGTATCACTATGTCCTATAAATCCTAAAATCGGTTTCCTTCCAATAGACATTATCAAATATTTTTCTTTCTTTTCTACATAAAATCCTAATGCCTTTAGATAATTCTCTATATATGTTAAAAATTCTTGATTCTCTTTATCTTTTACAGTATTATATTTTACCAATGCTTTTAATATTTCAATTTCATTCATATTATACTTCTCCTAATTAGCTCTAAAAACAGCTTATTTATATTCATTCAAAACTATTTATATAAAAAACTATCTCACAATTTTATAATTTTTCTTTACTCTTCGTTTTCCTAATGTTGCATTATATATTTCAAAAAAGTATTTTATAGCTCTTTCATCTGAAATTTCATTTTTTGAACATAGTAAAATATATGGGGAATATCTAATTTTGTATAATTCTAAATCAAATCCCATTTTACAAAATCCTAATTTTTCATAAAATTTTGCCCTTTTTTGTCTAACTTGATTTTCTTCATCACTTCTACCTTCTCCAGTCTTTTCAATTTCTATAAATATACCATCATAGTCTTTATATAATTCTTTTAACAATTTTATCGCATTTGTTCCATAACCTTTGTTTCGATCTTCCGATAAAATAGCAATATACTCTAGTTGTACATAAGGATTATCTTTTTGAAAATTTGTTATAATAAAGCCGACAAATTTCTCTTCTTCTATAATTTCAATGATATCTGTAATGTGATGATTATATGATTTTTTTAGAGTCATATATAATTTTCTTTCCATTCTTGGAAATATTTTTTTATATTCTCTAAATATAACTTTTTTAAATTCTTTTATATCCACTTTTTTTAGATACATATTAATTTTCCTCGTATAATGAATATATAGAAAAACATTATACGTATCCTTTCTTTAAAATTTTTTATTCTATATTTT
>CALXKE010000067.1 GCA_944388805.1 uncultured Clostridia bacterium
CTTGTTTTTTCTTTTGCTGATTAAGATATTTAATTTCCATAACTAATTCAAATACTTCTTGTAGGAATAGTAATAGTGATACTACAACAATACAGAATAAGTATCCCCATCTAGATTCTAATAGGCTTAATACATATCCCCAACCTTCTATAACAATTGTATCATTTACTTTTCCAATGAAGTAATCACTTGCATAACGTTCTTCATTATCCACAATATACACAACATGTGATCCTTGTTGTGTTTTTCCTTGTAATGTCGTATTGATGACTTCATATTCTGAGCTATTGATTACTTTATACATGAATATTTGGTCTCCAACTTGTACATTTCTATCATTTGTTTCTTTTATTAATAGTATAGAACCTTGCTTATATTCAGGCTCTAATGAATCATCGTTAACTATATAAACAGTATAATCACCTATTACACTATTATTATAATCATTATATGATAACAATAATACTGTAACAGCAATTGCAATAATAGCATATACTACAAATAATATAGTTCCTAGTACTTTTTTCATTTTTATCTTCCTTGCATCATAATATTTAGGTTTTTATATGGCACTACCTATAAACCTTTTTTATTCTGTAACTGGTTGTAATTGTATTGTTTGTGTAGCTGTTAAATTACCTTTTAATACAACACTGATATCATATTGTTCTCCAACACCTAAACTTTGTATCCAAGTTTGCATTTGACCTAATACCTCTCCATCAGCACCAACTAAAATAGCGTTCAAACTTTCATTTTCAACTGCACTATCTGTTGTATTTAAGATGGACATAGATACCATTGTTTCATCTTGGCTATCTAAATATTCCATAGATACATCTGTTACTTCCATACTTCTATATGTCGTATCTGGTAGCGCAACAACAGTTTGTTGTGGTTCTTCTGGTGTTGTTTCTTCACTTACTCTTCTAACAATTAAAACAATTGCAACCACCACTACGATAATCGCAACAATGGCTATCAATAGTATTGCTAACATTTTTTTACCTTTTCTTGTTTTTCTCATTTTTTCCTCCTTCTTTTCTACATTTTTTTATACTTTTCTACTATATTTTATACCATAACTTTTTTTTAAAGTCTATACTTTTACACATAAATTTTTAATAAAAAATATGAGACCTATAAAATTAATTTAAGCCTCATATTTTTTATAAATTACAAACACTATGATGCGTCATTGACAGTAATAACAGAAGTTGCATCACCCGAAGGATACGTATAATCCTGGGACATATCCACTTTGTAAAACTTAATGTTTTGAGCAGATTCTTTATCCATTGTTAAAACAAATTTTTCCACATATCCATCACCATTTACTTCTTCACTGCCTTCTATTCTATTGATATAGGCATCATCATTCAAATCTATTCTGACAATATTTGGATCAAACTCTAATGAAACATTGCCTCCTGTTTCATGTGTATTCACCATTTGCAAAATCAAATAATTTCTATTTGCAACGTCTTCTATTTCATAGCTATTCGCTAAAACTTGTTGTATTCTTAATGAAATCTCACAAGAAATTTCTTTCTGATACGGTTCTTGCGTACTGGCTTTTATTCTTATGGTAATAATATCATTTTGCTCAATTTGTGTTTTGGGTGTTACAACAATCTTGATTCTACTAACATTATTGTCACTATCTCCATTTTTTGCATAAATGATTCCTGTTGTACTTGTAGGTCCACCAGCTTCATTGATTCCGCAATGTTACTTTATCTGTATCTGGCGTTTCACACGAAAGTTGATATTCTAAGTCATAATCTAATCTTAATAATGTATTTTGATAACTATATAAATCAAAATTGATTTCATAATCATCAACACCACCCCAATTTTCATATTGGTATGTGGCATTATCAAGAGTTAGCAAATCACTTGTAAAATAAAATGCTTTTGAAGTAAAATATGCCTCTCTTGCTTGATAATAAACATATCTACCAAATACAGAACATGTTATTACGAATATAAGTATTATACAGAGTATAATCGTTTTCTTAATTCTTCTTTCTTTCTTTCTAATTCTTGCATGTTTTCTTTCCATATCTTATCCTTTCTTGTTTTAGCTTTTGTCAAAATATCCAAATGGAAACGTCCCCAATGGGACATTTCCGATTGGTCATTAAGGAACAACGATGAATGATTTTCTAATGGTTTGTATTAGCGTATTTTGATAATATGCTTTAAATACCAGTTTATACTCACCTGTACTGATTCCTTCTTTGATTGCCTTCTTAAAGTCTATAGTTTCAATATTTTCTCCTTCTGTTGGTGTTTCATGCTCTTTCTTTTCCATAATGACATATTCTTTTGTTCCTTCTGTTGTTACTAAACCTTGTCCTTCATAGTCTTCTGGTGTTTGCCATTCTGTACCATCTAGATTTTCCAAATAATCTTTTAGGTCTACTGGTGTATAGCTAATTCCATTATACGTATTTGTTCCATCTTCTGCTGTTGTATATGTGTCATTTCGTTTATATAACTCTACTCTTATGTTTGTCTCATCTGTAGGTGATCCTACTCTTACGGTTAAGTCTAGGCCATCACCGCCATCAAGATTCAAACCAGTATCTTTATTAATAATTCTACTTCCGTCAACTGATTCTACTCCTGCTAGTCCTAATAGTTTATTAATAAATGTTATATAAATTTCTTGTTCTTGTTTTACTTCTTCTCCATAATATGATCCATCATCTGATGCGAAGAAGTAGATTTTTGCGATATACTGTCCAGCTGGTACACTGCTTTGACTTAATGCTAATTGATATTGATTTTGTATTGTAGATAAGCCTCCTGATAGTGGAATTCTGATGACACCATCTGCACCTACTCTATAAACTGTTGATGTTGATTCATCGATGACTCTAAAGTTTTGTACTTCTGGTGCATTGATTCTTTCTCCATGTTCATCTACAATTTCAACTGCCATACCTGTATATTTTTCATAATATTTTGTATCTTGGATAGTTGCTCCATCTTCTGTTGTTTGTTCTACGATGCTTGCATCAAATGTGAATGGAATTGCTAAATTCTCATATACAGAGTATGATGTCTTACCATCTGTTGTTGTCACCGTTTCTGTCATAATGGCATTTTTGTTATATAAGTCATAAACAATTTGTGTTTCTCCATTATCATATTTGATTGTGCCTGCTTGATTTCTTAATTCTAAGTATGTTTCTTGTGCTAATTGCTCTGTGTTAATGTTAGAATTTTTGAAATCGATTGATACATCATATTTTTCCAATGCATATCCAAAATCTTGCTCAATATCATGATAATATAGGCTATTGTCATTTGCATATTTGTCAGTTGTATCTGTTCCACCCATTTCTACAAAGTCTGATAGGTTGTATAAATATCTTGTGGTTCCTGAAGATTCATCTGTTGCATCATAATCTGTATCACTTGCTACTTGGTAATAATATACTTTGTTGACATTATCACCTTGTCCATAATCTCTTATGGTAATTCCTGTACCTTGTGGTAAAGGCATTGTTGTTGATAATACTCTATAATCACCATTTGCATAGAAGTCTGATTGCTGTCCATTCACTTCTTTGTATAAGACATATGTGATATCTACTTGGCTATCTGTTGTATAATTTAATTTTGTCTTACTACTATTTGTAAATGTTGGAATATAATTTTCTATATTTGGTGTTTGTTCTGTTTGAAGATTTACTGCAATCACCACTTTAAATGTATTACCCATACTTGCATCTTCACCTGATTTTGCTTTTCCGGTTAAGACAATATTAACATATCCTAAATCTTTTGTTTCAGAGATATTTACTGAACTAAATATCTTAAATAATAAGGTTCCTGGTGTATCTGAATTGTCTGTCTTAAATACGGTATCTCCATCAAATGAACCATCTCCATCTGTATATATATTTGTTTCACCTGATTGTTGCCATCCAGAATTTGATGTTTGCATTGTGAATCCAAATGTGTTATTTGCATTTTCACTATAAATTGGTATTTCCAATTTGTTAATTAAGTTAACATCTGTATTTAATGCATTTGTACTAACTCTGTCAATACTAAATGTTGTACCACTATATGTTGCATTATCTACAAATGAATTGAAGTCTAATGTTAATTCTGCTGTTGACTCTGTTCCAAATATAGATGCGATAACTTGTGCATCATAGTTCACAATTTGTGCTCCTATAATCCAATCATAATAAGTTCCATAGTCTGTTACTTCTATCACTTGTGGTACAGCGGTAGTTTCGCCTTCATTTACCACATTTGTGTAGAACCCATCTACAGTTGTATCATGATTTGGTTTATGTCTTCCTTCTATATAAGTACCTGTTGCAAACATATTGGTTGTTGCTGTTCCTTCGCCATTAGGTGCATAGATATCATATTCTTTCTCACCTGTTGTTCTATTCATTCTATACATTCCAAAGAATGCCATACCATTGACATCTCCCCAAATATCTTCACTATTTCTATCTGTCAAATCTCCTTCTTCTTTTGCAAAGATTAGGTTGACACCTTCAAGGGTATATATTCTGTTATCAACATTTCTTGTTACTGCTCCATCAGCAATGGTTGCTGTCTCTTTTGTTGTTGACCCATCTGCATTTGTCACTAAGCTTTCAAATCCTCCAACCATATTAAATCCGCGCTGTGTATATAGGGTTGTATTATTTTGTAAAGTTAATCCATTGGTAATTCTATTTAATGTATAACTTGTTTTTTGATAGTAATTATTTTCATCTTGTGCTCCTAGTAACTCTAAATATGAATTATCGATAGTCACTTTACCAGTGCGTTCGATTGAAGTCATTGTATAGCTTTGTGATGCAGTTCCAAAGTCTTTTATGATAACAGTTGAATTGTCTGTTCCATCACTTGTTGTAGGTGAATATGTTGCATCTTTTCCAGCTCCGAAGATTCTTCCACCAAATGTGATTGGAGATTCTTGACTATTATCCATTAAGATATGTGTCTCTCCATAAACACTGACTGTATTATAATCTTCGTTCTCAGAATCACCTGAACCATATATGTTTCCATTAATCACAATATTTCCTGCTGTGAAAGTATCATCTGTTACAGCATCTTTACCAATGTTGATATTGGTTGTTCCATAAACGGTTGATCCTTTTGAACCTCCATTGATGTCATTCTCAATTGTTCCGCCTGTTATGTTGATAGTTGTAGAACCAACTGCATCATTTCTACCAATTTCTGTACCAAGTCCTCCACCATAAAGTTCTCCAGTAATCACTGAATTTCCTTTAATATTGATAGTTGCATTTCTTGTTATACCTTTATTTTGGTTTCCACCATAGATGTTTTGGGCAGTTGCACTTTCAATATTGATAGTTGCATTTGTGGTTTCTCCACCATCACCTGTTCCACCTTGGTTTCCTCCAAAGATATTGGTTACAGTTGCACCATTTTGTGTTACGTTTGCATTTGTTACACCTATGTCTAGTCCTCCACCGAAAACATTGGTTACATTTCCTGAATTTAATACAACATTTGTATTTGTTGTCACTCCTGCATTTTTAAAACCATTAAATTTAGAACCACCAAAGATTGTATCAATTGTCATACCATCCAAGGTTACATTTGCAGTTCCTACTCCTGCACCGTTACCTCCACCAAATACATTTGTTACATTTCCAGATACAAGATGAACATTTGCTGTTGTAACAGTTCCTTTGCCATTTGGACCTCCAAAAATCGTGTATACATTTGCATTACCACCTATTGGATTTTGTCCTTCTGTCAATACTGCTTCATCTAAGTATATGTTAGCTGTTGTGGTTGTTCCACCGAAACCTCCACCAAATACATCGGTTACTGTTCCTGTTGCTAGATATATATTTGCAGCAATGACAGTTCCATCAATCATTGAGCCACCATAAATGCTACTTGCTGTCATTCCATTTAAATAAATATCTACCTTATCTGTGATACCTTGTTCTTCTGAACCTCCATAGATGGTTGGCGCAGTTGCACATTTTACTAATTGGATATTAACAGTTCCTACTCTGTCATATTTTCCACTACCATAGATAGTTCCATTTATCGTAGGGCTTACATCTAGTGAAGCGTCTCCTATTGTCATATTTACATTTTGGATAGATGTATCTGCATTTTGTTGTGCTTGTGTTGTCAATACATTTCCACCATAAATATCGTTTAGAATTCCATCATAGATGTAAATATTGCTTGCAGTTCTAACTTGGTTTTGGTAAGCACCACCATAAACACTTCCTAATACTTGTCCGTTATTTACTGTGATATTTGCGTTATCTGTTACACCAGAATTATTACCTCCACCATAAACATCTCCTGTGATGATTGCTCCATTAGTTAATTCTACATTGGTGTCACCTGTCATTAATCCTGTATTTGAATTAATGGTTGTTCCATTGATAACACCATTGCTTCCACCATAGATGTTTCCATTTACAGTCAATGTACTATGAACAGTAATATTCGTATTTCCTGTTACTCTTCCTTGTGCCTCTGTTGTTGCATTTGAACCACCATAGATATTTCCGGTTATCTCTACAGAACCTTGAAGATTGATACTTGCATTTCCCATTGATGTATCATTTCCACCATGACCGAATATGTTTCCATTCATTTGACCACCGTAGAAATTCAATATATTCGCATCTGGTTGTCCATCTGCACTTGAATCTCTTGTTGTTGCCATTCTTGCACCACCATAGATGTTACCTGTAATGTTTCCACCATACATATCTAATTGTGATTTACCATCATTAAATCCATTAATTGATCTTAAATAAATCACCGCATCTTCTGATGCTTTATGGAATTTATTTTCTCCTGTAAAGTTTGCACTCCATATTTCTGTATTCGCATAATATCTGCTATAACCTAATGTGATGTCTTGTGCACCTTCTGCATTGTATGGATAACACGTATTTTCTAATTCTCCCATTGCTAGATATCCTGTTATCACTAACTGTTCATTTCTAGCAATTGCAGATTCTTTCATAGTACCAAGAATGATTTGATGTGAAACATATTTTCTTGTCGTTGTTGGTGAATTCAAACTACTTCCGATAATAATGTCATTATATCTACCTGCTTCTACAATCACTCTGTGATTTCCGATAGTTCCTGTTGTTTCTTCTTCTTTATAGTTACCTCCTATAACACCACCAAAAGTATATTTCCCTTCTGGTGTAGAAATTCCTCTTCCTAATGTCACATCTCCATAGTTAGTAACTAATATATTTGAATACTCTCCTGTTGCTAAATAATCACTACCATCACTAACATCTGTAGAATCTGTATATAATTCAATATTATCAAATGTAATGTCACCTTGTACATCCATATTAGATGAAATCTTTAATTCAGCACCATTTGTTCTATAATCTACTCCTGCATATAAACTTGTGATAGTTGCATTTCCAACTAATCTTTCACTACTGTTCCATTCAATGGCATCCATAATCACAATAATATTATTTGATGCATTTCCTGAAGCATTTAGTTTGCTATAAGCAGTTGTTAAATCTTGAACTGGTGTTGTAGGTGATAAACCATCATTACTATTTTCTCCACTATTAGATACGAATATGACAGTTGCTTCTTGCCATACAGCTGTTAAGTTGGTTACTGTGCTTGGAATATCTGTATATAGGTCATAAATCGTTGCATTTTCTTCTTGGAATCCATTTTCATTTGCCACAGCCCATCCTGCAAAGCTATATGCATTTTGTACGCCATTTTCATATGTAAATGGTTCTGCAAATAAGTTGTTATCTCCATTACCATAAATTTCTCCGATTGAACTTGCTCTATAAGTATCACTTCCTTCATTTGTACCACTTGTGTTAACTCTCATTAACTCATGTACATAGCTTCGATGTATTTGTTCAAAATCAGGTGTTACATGATATGTAACCATTGTATAATTTTCTGTATTGTCACTAATTGCTGATTTAGAGAAACTGATGGTTGTTGCATTACTGTAATTATCAAATTCATCTACTAATGTATCTTTTGCAATTACCAATGAATAGGTTCCGATTTCTGTTAGACCTGTTACATCAATTTGGTAAGATTCAGATATTTCATTTGCATCTTCTCCCACAGGTTGTACGGTAATGTTATCGGCATTGGTGATATCCACACCATCTTTAATGATGCGAATATCTCCTGTCTCTAAATTACTTTCCTCTTGTACTAAGAAAGTATCTTGTCCTTTTACGGTAAAGCTAATCTTACCATTTGATTCAAATTCTGAAGTATCTGTGCTCATATATTTCCAAATTGGTTTTCTATTATCTAAGTCTACATAGATATCTGTTGCCTCATTTGAATGTCCTTCTGTATCACTAATCTTACCAGCTGGAATACTAATTTTTAATTGTTTAAACTCTTCTTCAAATTCGTCAAATCTAACAACAAAATCATATCCATATTCTGTTCTGACTGGTGTTATGGAAATTGGTAAGTCTGTTCTTTGGATATACTGTCCATCTCTATTTAATTCATAAATAGAAATATCTTCTGGTGCTAAAGTTGTATTAAAGTCATAGAATCTATCTGTACCTGAAATGGTTACTGTTGCATACCTTTCAGCATAACTGATATATTTTTCTTTATAATACAATTTTGGATTAATAAAGTCTACGATAACATAGTTATTCTCATCATCACCATCATCATTATCCACTACTATTCTTGTTTCAATGTTCGCATTTCCTGATGTATCTCTTACTTTATTTTCTGCAATTACCAATTCAATTTTACCACTATGTCTTCTAAAGATTTCATTTTCTAAGTTTTCATCTAGTTCGAAGTTAGATAAGGTTAAGGTATATCTAATACCATTTCCTTCTCCTTCTGGTATATCCGAACTTGTTAATTCCTTCGTTAAAGCATTTGTTACATCCATGTCATCTACAAGTATTTGCTCAATATCATCAACAGTTAAAATGTCACTTTCAAAGAAGTTTGTATCTACTGCATCAAATATGATGGTTACTTGTTTATTTTCTTGATCAATTACTGGATTGATACCTTCTGCATATTGATACTCAATGGTTGGTTTTATAAAGTCTACAATGTCATTTCTAAATGCTGTATATTTTGGATTTTCTGTGTCATCTCCAATATCTGTTTCTACCCAATTTGGATTTCCAACAGGTATTTGCGTAACTCTATTTCCAATTCCAGAAGTATCTAGAATGGTATTTTCTCCAATTTCAATGGTTACTGCTCCATCATATGTGCCGAAATTTCCTAATGTTAATTCATATCCTACATCAGCACCATCTAGTTCTGCCTCATCTGTGATTGGTGTTAATTCTTTTGTAATCGTTGTGATTGGTTCATCAGGATTTTCACTGTTATCTACATAAACATTGATATTATCTGTTGTTAATATATCTTTTAAGAAGTAATCATCACGTCCTAGTATCTTAACCGTTACTGTTCCTGTTTCTCCATCTCTATCTCTTGTGATACTACTATCTGCATATTCCCATGTTGGTCTTGTAAAGTCTACGATACTTTCTCTAAATGCTGTATATTCATCATTGATATCTCCAACTTCCATCCATGTTGCATTTCCTACCAAAATTTCGGTTTCTTGGTTTGTATTTCCATATTGGTCTGTGATAACCCCTTCTGGAATAATAATGCTTGTTAAGCCTTGGTTATCCTCAAAATTGCTCAAGTTAATTTGATAAATAACCGCTGTTGCTGTTTTACTTACTTGTGTAACCTGTTTTACGATTGTATCTGGATAAACCACCTCACCATTTGCTTTTACCACTTTTACTCTTATATTTGCCACATTTTCTGCATCTTGTAAAGTTGTTTGTCCTAAATATTTATCTGTTGCTCTGATTCTAACAGATACACTTCCTGTTTCAGTATCTAAGTCTCTGGTAATCGCATTATTTACATTTAAAGCACTTAAATTATCTTCTGTCTTTTCAATTAATGGATCAATCACATCGACAATTACTGGATTATCTGGGTCATCACCATCATCATAGTCTAATGTAATCGTTGTTGCTGTATTTTTATTTCCAGATGTATCATCTACTTTTCCTGCTGCAAATACAAAATCTACTGCACCACTATAATCTTGGTATCTATTTTCTTCATTATATACTAATTCAAAGTTTGAAACGACAAATGTATATTCTGTTCCATTAGGTATTTCTGCAGATGTCACAGTTGTATGTAATTGGTCTGTTAAGTCTGTTCCTGCAACTTGAATTCTGATATTATCTGCATTCATTGTTCCATCAGGATTGATAATAGCATCTTCTCTGATATATTTATCTGTTACTGTAAACTTAACCGTTAATGTTTTTGCTTCATAATCAATGTCAGGGTTTTCTGCATCTTCCACTGCTGAATATGTATATTTAATCATTGGGTTGATAAAGTCTACAATATTATTTCTAAATGCTGTATAAATTGGGTTTTCAGGGTCGTCTCCTTCTTCTACCCAATCAGGATTTCCTACTGGAATCTCTGTTTCTAAATTAACGTTTCCACTTGTATCTGTAATCGTTCCTGCATCTAATACCACTTTTGTAGCACCACTTAATTCTCCATAGTCACCTAAGACTAATTTGTATGCAACACCGATATCTCCTATACCTTTTTCTTGGGCTTGTGCTAATATGTCTGCATATTCGCTACTTGCCTTATCTACTTCTGTTAATGTCTTAGAAATCGTTGTTACTTCATCATTTGGTGTTTCACTGTCTGTTAAATAAACTTTGATTGCATCTGTTGATAATGTATTTTCTTGATAGTACTTATCTGTTCCAAGTATGATAACTGTTACAGTTTCATTTTCTCTATCAATACTACTTGTTAAGTATTCCCAAAGTGGATTTACCACATCGACAATGACTGGTTCATCATGGTCTGGATGATCTGGATTTTCTGGTTCATCAATACCTAGTGTAATGGTTTTTGCATCATTTTGGTTTCCTGATGTATCTGTTATGATACCTGCTGGGAAACTTAATGACATTGGTCCACTGTAGCCTTCTCCATTTTCTGATTCTAAACCTTCTACCAATAATTGATATCTTTCTCCTACTTTTTGTAGGAATCCATCACCTGAATAATAGATATCTCCATTTGCTCTATAAATAATATTTCCTTCTGTTACATCTCGATCTGATGTTACTTTTGTTAATGTTTTTGTAATCGTTGCATCTTCTGGCAATTGTGTTTCATCTACTGTAATGGTTATCATGTCTTGTGTTAGTGTTGTACTTTCAAAATATTTATCTGTTACATCAAAGATAATGCTTACATTCTTTTGGTCATAATCGATTGTTGTATCATAAGTTTCATATGTAAATTCTGGTTTGATGTAATCGGCAAACATGGTTCCATCTGTGTTTCTGTCAGTATCTGCATCTTTTAATTCAATATTAATCCATTCGCCTTCTTCATTGTCAATTGCCTCCATGTTTTTGTTTCCATAGTCATCGATTAAGGTTCCTTTTACTGGTTGAAGAGCGATGTTACCACTCCATTCTTTGAAGTTCTTTCCTACTTGACGTAGTGCTTCTTCAAAGTTTGATAGTGTAATGGTATAATAGATTTCTTTGTCTGTTGAATTTTCTTCATTCTTTACAACTGTTCTTGTAATATTTTGATTTTCATCAAGTTCACCATCCATATAGATATTGATTTGATCTTCTGTTAATGTACTTGTTACATTACTATCATAATTGATGTTTACTCCTCCAGTTGTTTGTGTTTCTTCTGCATTTCCTTTGATGACAATACTGATTGTTTGATTTTCTTCATCAATTGTGCTTGATACTTTTTCCCATTCTGGTTTGTAGATTGGATTGATGGTTCCTTGCGTATAATTGATAGTCGTTGTAGAATCTGTACTTGTTTTGAAATTTTGCATATCATTGTAAATTGATTCTGGTGCATAGATGATGGCTCCTGTTGTTCCACAATCTGTTACAAATTCTCTATGCTCATCTGCTATTTTAGTGAATGCTGGTCCTAAATCTAATGTTGTCATGGCTTCATTTCCTGTCATCCAGAACATTTCATCCATATTTGTTACTTTACTTGTATCAAATTTATCCCCTAAGTCTAGACTTGTCATTGCTGTATATCCTGTACTTTCGAACATGCTCTCCATATCAGTTACAAGACTTGTATCAAATTTATCTCCTAGTTCTAAGCTTGTCATGGCTGTTTCTCCTGTACCACTGAACATATTAGACATATTTGTTACCTTACTTGTATCAAATTTATCTTCTAAGTCTAAACTTGTCATCATTTTAGCACCTGCATTAGCAAACATATACTCCATATTCGTTACTTTACTTGTATCAAACTTATCTCCTAAATCTAAGTTTGTCATTGCATGATACCCTATTGATTTAAACATCCATCTCATATCTGTTACACTGCTTGTATCAAAATTGTCTCCTAAGTCAAAACTCGTCATAGCCCTGCCACCTGTATTGTCAAACATATGAGACATATTTGTTACATGACTAGTATCAAAATTGTCACCTAAATCTAAGCTTGTCATAGCATCATATCCTGTCATGTAAAACATATTACTCATATTCGTTACATTTGAAACATTTAATAAGCTCAAATTTGTTATTGCTTCTGTTGCCGTATATAATCCCTCATCATCTCCACTGTATCCTACATTTGCAAATAGTCCAGTTGAATCTACATTTCCGAAAATTTCATCATTGCTTCCAATATATACTTTTGCAGTTCCATTTGCATTTGTTTCATACCAAGCAATAATTGAATTATCTTGCTGAGCTGATACATCCCATGCAGTATTATCTATATAAGTATTTGTTGCCATATCATATACATCTTTTGGAATGTTATCTACAAATGTTATATTTTCTCTTATGACGCTGCCACCATAGCCAAACTCGCGATTTCCTAAGAAAGCTTGACTATCATCATACAAAAGTTCACTATCATCTAACTGTATTTCATTTTTTCTGCTCATTAACGTATTATACAAGATAATATCTGTTGCTTTATTTGTATTTCCAGATTGGTCTGTTGCCGTACCCTCTACGATTTGTATTTTAATTTGATTGCAATTAAAGTAGTCTAATCCATCTCCGCTAAGATTAATTGTGTATTGGTCTCCGATAACATCAGTTCCATTGCTAGCATAAACTGTCGTTTTATTCTCTACATTGATAGATATATTTGCTGTTGAAACTTCTGCACCATTAATCAATACTTTGATTTGGTCTGATGTTAAATTACTATTTGCAAAATATTTATCTGTAACCTTAACTGTTGCAGTTGCTGTCTTAGCATCTACATCTACTGAAGAACTTGCTTTTTCCCATAATGGGTCAACCACATCGACTGTTGTTGCCTCTCCAGGGTCACCTGCTAAAATGTTAAGACCTGATGTAATGGTTGTTGCATTGTTTCCATTTCCTGTTGTATCTATGACAACATCACTTGGAATTGCCACTGTAATAATACCACTGTAATCTAGTGTTTCTTTACCTTCTAATTTTTCTAGTTGTTCTAGATGTGATAATTTCAATGTATAACGTTTTCCTACTGTTTGATTTGTTCCATTAACCGTTCCTGTGATGTCTTCTTCTGTCAATTCTCTTACCACACCATGAATTCCTGTATCATCCCAGTTTGGTTCTTCTCCATCGATTAAAATAGTTAAATCTTCTAATGTTAATGTTGCTTGGTCTAAATATTTATCTACGATGTTAAATACCATTGTAAATGTTTTTCCATCATAATCAATGTCTGATTCATTGTATTCATATCTTACATCTGGATTTATGAAATCTACAAAGTCTGTTACTTTTGCTTTTTCTTCATTGATTGGATTTCCTCTCATATCTCTTGATGCATTAGGATCAACTCGAACTTCTAAGTTACCACTTAGCTCTCTGTAGTCTCTACCAGAACCAATGAATTCTTCATCTGTTTCTACAAGTTCCGTAATTTCTAATGTATATTGATGTCCTAAAACTTTTACTTCTCCATCAACATTTGCTTTGATTTCTACTGTACTTACAAGATTTTTTGTTATTTGGTCATCTATTTGTACACCATCCATCCATACAGTTAATTCATCTAATGTTACTGGATCTTCTGGGTAATAGTTCTTATCTGTTACATTAAATACAATGGTTTCTTTTCCTTGTGCTTCATCTTTGACTTTTTGTACATCATACACTTCTGGACCTGTTCCATCAATATCACCTAAATCAAATTCTTGTTTATTTGTTGTGTTTTCATATTGATCTGTTACAACACCTGCTGCAATTTCTATTGAGATATGTCCACCATTTTCATTTTTATACTGTGCTGTATCACCAACTATTGGCTCTACTGGTGTAAATTCTGTATATCCATCTACTTCTGGTATGATATTTGTTAATGTTAAGGTATACTCATATTCTTCATTTGGTATAATTTCCTCTGGTCCAGTTAATACCTTACCTATCTCAGTTGATGGTTGCCCATTAACTATGATTGTAATATCATCAGCTGTTAAATCAAAGCTACTTTCTGCTTGATTTAAGAATTTATCTTTTACTCTTAATTTTACGATTCCATTGTTGCTATCGATATCTCCCAATTCCCATACTGGATCTACTACATCGACTACATCTTCGTCTCCATCTTGTCCACCTGGATCATCTTTTCCAATTGTGATAGATTTTGCACTACTTTGGTTTCCAGATTTATCTGTCACTGTACCTTGTGCAAATGATAATGTCATGTATCCACTGTATGTGTATCCATCTCCATTGCCATCTGCACCTTCTTGGTCTAATCCTGTGATGACTAATTGATATCTTTCTCCAATTTTTGTATTTTCTACACCTTCTACGGTGCCAGTCAAATCTTGCACTTTCGTTAGTGTTTTTGTGATATTGGCATTTAATTCTGTCACATCATAATCATCAATTTGTACTGTGATTTGACTAGCATCTAAGTTAGAAAGTGTTGTACTTTCGAAGAATTTATCTACAACATCAAATACAATGGTTACTTGTTCTTCATCACCATGTACAATTTCTGTTTTTGAACTTTCATAAGTAAATTCTGGTTTGATAAAGTCGGCAAACATCGCATTTGCTGTATTTTGATCTATCTTGCTTGTGTCTTCTACGATATTGTCAATTCTTGCTCCTATTTCTGTTACAGCTCCTGCTCCTGTTTCAGCTCCTGTTTGTGTATCACTACTTGCTACTTCCATGTTGCTGTTTCCATAGGTTGTTCTGTTTCCTTCTGCATCTGCTGGTCCTGTGGTATCTGATAAACTTCCTTGTGCGACTTCTACCCTAATGTTACCACTCCACTCTTTATATGATTTTCCTGTTTGTCTACTTACTTCCTCAAAGTTTGATAGTGTTAGTACTTGTAATACATCATTTGCTCCTGTTCTTGTGTTTTCTGTTTGTGTTGCGTTTCCAATTGTTTTGGTAACCACATCTGTGATTTCTATATCGTCTATAAAGACTTTGATATCATCTGTTGTTAATGAACTGGTTACATCACTGATGTATTCTGCAGGGTCAACTTCTTGATTTGTAGTTCCTCGTAAAGTAATATTGATTTTTGGATTGTTGACATCTGTCTCATCAATTGCTGTTTCTTCTTTTAGCCATTCTGTTCTGTATTTTGCATTGATGGTTCCATCTGTAAATTCTATGGTTATGCTAGAATCTGTGTTTAGTTTGAAGTTTGTACTATTTTGGTAGATTGCTTCTGGTGCTTGAATGACTAATTCGCCGGATTTACCTGTACTATCAAACATATTTTCATTTGTTTCTGCTATGTTTGTAAAGGCTGGTCCTAAGTCCAAACTTGTCATTGATCCATTTCCTGTATTACCAAACATGCTTTCCATATTAGTTACATTTCTAGTATCAAATTTGTCTCCTAAGTCTAAACTTGTCATCTTACCTGTGGCACCAAACATATAACTCATATCAGTTACATTTCTAGTATCAAATTTATCTCCTAAATCTAAACTTGTTATAGCTCCCATCGAATTGAACATAGCAGTCATATCTGTTACATTTCTAGTATCAAATTTGTCTCCTAAGTCTAAACTCATCAGTGAGTCAGTTCCTGTATTATCAAACATATAGTACATATTGGTTACCTTACTAGTATCAAATTTATCTCCTAAGTCTAAACTTATCATTGAATGTTGACCTGCATACATAAACATCTCTACCATATTAGTTACATTACTTGTATCAAAATTGTCTCCTAAATCTAAACTTGTCATTGACTCTATTCCTGTAGAATAAAACATGCTTTGCATATTAGTTACATTACTTGTATCAAAATTGTCTCCTAAGTCTAAACTTGTCATTGCCTCGCTTCCTGTATATTCAAACATGCTTTCCATATTAGTTACATTACTTGTATCAAAATTGTCTCCTAAGTCTAAACTTGTCATTGCCTCGCTTCCTGTATAGTCAAACATGCTTTCCATATTAGTTACATTTCCAACATTTAATAAACTAATATTGGTGATGGTTTCTGTTGCAGTACAGTTAGATGAATATCCTATGCTTTCAAACAAATAACTTGAATCTATATTTCCAAACATCTCATCATTGCTTCCAATATATACTTTGATGGTTCCATTTGCGCTTGGTTCATACCAAGCAATAATAGAATCATCTTGCATTGTTGATACATCCCAAGCAGTATCATCGATATATGTATTTGTATATATATCATATACATCTTCTGGTATGTGGTCCACAAATGTCACATTATCTATATTCTGTCTTTGAATGCTTGTATTTCCTAAGAATTGACTTGTTCTATATGATTCTGTGCTTGTGTTTCTTAATGTATTAAATAAAATCAAATCTGTCTCTTTATTTGCATTTCCTGATGCATCTAATACCAATCCCTCTGGTACTCTAACCTTTATTTGATTTGCCGTTATATCTAATTCAGAAAGGTTTAGCGTGTATTGCACTCCATATTGTACCTCTGAAGTTGTACCACCTACGACTCTTTGTTCAGTTAAAGCTGTACTTGTCAACTGTTTTACAATTGTTGTACTAGTTGCATTTTCTCCGCTTACATGGATTTGAATATTCTCATTTGTCAATGTACTATCTGCAAAATATTTATCTGTTACTTTAAATGTTACAGTTGCTGTTTTGGCATCCACATCTACTGATGAAGATATCTTTTCAACAAGTGGGTCTACCACATCGACTATTTCTTCAGTTCCTGCTCCACCTGGTAAGCTAATACCTGAAGTAAGAGTTGTTGCATCATTTGCATTTCCTGTTGTATCAAAAATTCTATCAGCTGGAATTGCCACTGTAACAACACCACTATAATCTAAGTAATTATCACCATCTTTTACTTGTAATTGTTCCAAGTTAGATAAAGTTAATGTATATCTATGTCCAATGACTGTCTGTGTTCCATTTACCATACTTAGTTTGTCTTCTACTTGTAGTGCTTTATCCACTGTTGTCCAATCTGGCTCTTCACCATCAATTCTGATTGTTAAATCGTCGATTGATAATGTTCCAGAATCATAATATTTATCTACTACATCAAATACCATTGTATAGGTTTTTCCATCATAATCGATATCTGTTGTATTGTATTGATACATTACCTCTGGTTTTACAAAGTCTACAAAGTCTGTAATAGTTGTGGTTTCTTCATTGATAGTATTTCCTTTCATATCTCTTGATGCATTTGGATCAATTCGAACTTCTAAGTCACCACTTAGCTCTCTATAATCTCTACCTGAACCGATGAATTCTTCATCTGTTTCTATGAAATCCGTAATTTCTAATGTATATTGATGTCCTAAAACCTTTACTTCTCCATCCACATTTGCTTTGATTTCTACTGTACTGATGATATCTTTTGCAATTTGGTCATCTACTTGAATACCATCCATCCATACAGATAACTCATCTACTGTTACTGTATCTGTTGGGTCATAGTTTTTATCTGTTACATTAAATATGATGGTTTCTTTTCCTTGTGTTTCATCTTGTGTTTTTTGTACTTCGAAAACTTCTGGCTTTGTTTTATCAATATTTCCTATGTCTAGTAATTGTCTATTGGTTTCATTTCCATATTGATCTGTTACAACACCTGGTGCGATTTCTAGTGAAATATGTCCACCATTATCATTTTTATATTGTGCCGTATCTCCAACAATTGGTTCAACTGGTGTAAACTCTACATATCCTCCATCTTCTGGTGTTACATTTTCTAATGTTACGGTATACTCATATTCCTCGTTTGGTACAATCTCTGTTGGACCTGCTAATATAGTCGCAATTGCTGTTGATGGTTGTCCATTTACGATGATACTGATAGAGTCTTCTGTCATGTTAAATATACTTTGGTCTCTATTTAGGAATTTATCCTTTACTCTGATTTTAACTGTTTCTGCTTCTGTATCAACTTCTTCTACACTCCATACTGGGTCTACAACATCGACAATTTCTTCATCACCATCTGCTCCACCTGGTTCATCTTTTCCAATCGTAATGGATTTTGCACTACTTTGATTTCCAGATTTATCTGTAATAGTTCCTTCGGCAAATGATAATGTCATATATCCACTGTATGTGTATCCATCTCCATTGCCATCTTCATCTTCTTGGTCTAATCCTGTAATCACTAATTGATATCTCTCACCAATTTTTGTATTTTCTACACCTTCTACGGTTGCAGTAATATCTTCTACCTTGGTTAGTTGTTTTGTGATGGCATTATTCAATTCTTCTACATCATAGTCATCGATACTTACCGTGATTTGATTTCCATCCAAGTTTGACAATGTTGTACTTCCGAAGAATTTATCTACAACATCAAATACGATGGTTACTTGTTCTTCATCCCCATGTAGAATTTCTGTTTTTGAACTTTCATAGGTGAATTCTGGTTTGATAAAGTCAGCAAACATGGCATCTGTTGTATTTTGATCTACATTGCTTACGTCTTCTATGATATTGTCAATTCTTGCTCCGATTTCTGTTACAGCTCCTGCTCCTGTTGTTGCACTTGTTTGTGTCTCACTACTTGCTACTTCCATGTTGCTGTTTCCATAGGTTGTTCTGTTTCCTTCTGCATCTGCTGGTCCTGTAGTATCTGATAAGCTTCCTTGTGCGACTTCAACCCTAATGTTACCACTCCACTCTTTGTATGATTTTCCTGTTTGTCTACTTACTTCTTCGAAGTTTGCTAGTGTTAGTACTTGTAACACGTCTTGTGCACCTGTTCTTGTGTTTTCTGTTTGTGTTGCGGTTCCAATTGTTTTTGTAACAACATCTGTGATTTCTGTATCGTCTATAAAGACTTTGATGTCATTTGTTGTTAATGAACTGGTTACATCACTGATGTATTCTGCAGGGTCTACTTCTGTGTTTGTGGTTCCTCTTAATGTGATGTTTAGTTTTGGATTGTTTGCTTCTGTTTCGTCTATTGCTGTTCCTTCTTTTATCCATTCTGTTCTGTATTTTGGATTGATGGTTCCATTTGTGAATTCTATGGTTGTGCTAGAGTCTGTGTTTAGTTTGAAGTTTGTACTGTTTTGGTAGATAGCTTCTGGGGCATAGATAACTACTCCAGATGTTCCACAGTTTGTTACAAAATAATTATTTGTATTTGCTATTCTTGTGAATGCTGGTCCTAAATCTAATGCTACCATTGATGTTACTCCACAATTACAAAACATTTGTGTCATATCTGATGCTACTGCAGTACTAAACAAGTCTCCCAAGTCTAAACTGGTCATTTTTCTGTTTCCACAATCATAGAACATTTGGCTCATATTCATAACAAGTGATGTATCAAATTTGTCTCCCAATGTTAAGGTTGTCATTTCTGTATATCCACAACTAGTGAACATATTTCCCATATCTATAACATTTGCTGTATTAAAGTTATCTCCTAAATCCAAACTGGTTAATTTCATATATCCAGTTCTTACGAACATACCACTCATATTAAGTACATTTGCAGTATTAAAATTGTTTCTTAAATTTAATGTTGTCATAGAGGTATATCCACAATCTCTAAACATTCTAAACATATTTGTTACTTTTGCTGTATTGAAATAATTACCTAAGTCTAATGATGTCATGGCTGTATATCCAGTTCCCTCAAACATGCTTGTCATATTGGTTACATTTTGTGTATTGAAAGACGTTCCCAAATCTAATGTTGTCATCTTACTATATCCTGTATTATAGAACATATAACTCATATTGGTTACATTTCCAACATTTAATAAATCAATATTTGTAATGGTTTCTGTTGCCGTACAATTAGATGAATATCCAATATAAGCAAACAAGTGACTTGAATCTATATTTCCAAACATTTCATCATTGCTTCCAATATATACTTTGATGGTGCCATTTGCACTTGGTTCATACCAAGCAATAATAGAATCATCTTGCATTGCTGATACATCCCATGCTGTACTATCAATATATGTATTGGTTGCTACATCATAAACATCTTCTGGTATATAATCCATAAATGTAATATTATCTATGTTTTGTCTTTGTATATTCGTATTTCCTAGAAAAACAAAATTAGAATCTATTGTTGTTTCTGTATCCTCTTTTCTTAACGTATTAAACAACATCAAATCTGTCAAGACATTGCCATTTCCAGATTGATCTGTTACCAATCCTTCTGGAACTCTAATCTTGATTTGATTTACTGTTGTATCAATTCCTGAAAGATTCAATGTATATTGAACTCCATATCGTACCTCTGAAGTTGCTCCATCTACAATTCTTTGTTCTGTTAAAGGTTCACTTGTTAATTGTTTTGTGATTTCTGTAGTAGTTTCACTTCCATTTACAGTGAATTGTATATTTTCATTTGTCAATGTACTATTTTCAAAGAATTTATCTGTTACTCTAAATGTCATTGTTGCTGTGCCATTTGCTACATCTACTGATGAAGTGATTTTTTCAACAAGAGGGTCTACAACATCCACTACTTCTTCTGTTCCACTTCCTCCTGGCAAACTAATTCCTGAAGTAAGAGTTGTTGCATCATTTCCATTTCCAGTTGTATCTAGTATCTTATCTGCTGGGATTGCCACTGTTACAACACCACTATAATCTAAGTAATTGTCTCCGTCTTTTACTTGTAATTGTTCTAGATTAGATAATGTTAATGTATATCTTTGTCCTATAACTTTGTTTACTCCATTTACTATACTTGTTTTGTCTTCTACTTGTAGTGCTCTTGTTACTTCTGTCCAATCTGGTTCTTCACCATCGATTCTGATTGCTAAATCCTCTATTGCCAATCTTCCAGAAGTGTAATATTTATCTGCTATATCAAATACCATTGTAAATGATTTTCCATCATAATCAATGTCTGATGCACTATATTGATATCTTATTTCTGGTTTTATGAAATCTACAAAATCTGTTATTGTGGTTGTTTCTTCATTGATTGTATTTCCTTTCAAATCTCTTGATGCATTTGGATCAATTCGAAGCTCTAAATTACCACTTAGTTCTCTATACTCTCTACCAGAACTGATGTACTCTTCATCTGTTTCTACAATTTCAGTAATTTCTACTGTATATTGATGTCCTAAAACGACTACTTCTCCATTAATATTTGCTTTGATTTCTACTGTATTAATGATATCTTTCGCGATTTGGTCATCTACTTGTACACCGTCCATCCATACACTTAATTCATCAACTGTTACTGGATCTGCTGGATCATAGTTTCTATCTGTTACGTTAAATATAATCGTTTCTTTTCCTTGCGCTTCATCTTGCGTTTTTTGTACTTCATAAACTTCTGGACTTGTTGCATCAATATCTCCTAATCCAAATGTCTGTTCATTGGTAGAGTTATCATATTGATCTGTTACAACACCTGCTGCAATTTCTATTATAACGTTTCCACCATTTTCATTTCTATATTTAGCTGTATCTCCAACGATTGGCTCTACTGGTGTAAATTCTGTATATCCTCCACCTGTTCCTGTTCCTGTACCTTCTCCTTCGCCTTCTCCTGGAGCAATATTTGTTAAAGTTAGTGTATATTCATATTCTTCATTTGGTATGATTTCTACTGGTCCACTTAATACCTTACCTACATTTGCTGATTCTTGTCCATTAACAATGATTGTTATATCATCAGGTGTTAAATTAAAGGTACTTTCAGCTTGGTTTAAGAATTTATCTTTTACTCTTAATTTGATGACTCCAGCATCATTATCTATATTTTCTACTGTCCATACTGGATCTACAACATCGACTACTTCTTCGTCTCCATCTGCTCCGCCTGGTTCATCTTTTCCAATCGTAATAGATTTTGCACTATTTTGATTTCCAGATTTATCTGTCACTGTGCCTTCTGCAAATGATAATGTCATGTATCCACTGTATGTGTATCCATCTCCATTGCCATTTTCATCTTCTTGGTCTAATCCTGTGATGACTAATTGATATCTTTCACCAATTTTTGTATTTTCTACACCATCTACAGTATCTGTTAAGTCTTCTACTTTTGTTAATTGTTTTGTGATGGCATTGTTTAATTCTATGACATCATAATCATCAATTTGTACTGTAATTTGTCTAGCATCTAAGCTTGATAAAGTTGTACTTCCGAAATATTTATCTACAACATCAAATATAATAGTTACTTGTTCTTCATCACCATGTACAATTTCTGTTTTTGAACTTTCATAAGTAAATTCTGGTTTGATAAAGTCGGCAAACATCGCATTTGCTGTATTTTGATCTATCTTGCTTGTGTCTTCTACGATATTGTCAATTCTTGCTCCTATTTCTGTTACAGCTCCTGCTCCTGTTTCAGCTCCTGTTTGTGTATCACTACTTGCTACTTCCATGTTGCTGTTTCCATAGTTTGTTCTTTCTCCATCTTCATCTGCTGGTCCTGTGGTATCTGATAAACTTCCTTGTGCTACTTCAACACGGATGTTACCACTCCACTCTTTGTATGATTTTCCTGTTTGTCTACTTACTTCTTCGAAGTTTGCTAGTGTTAGTACTTGTAACACGTCTTGTGCACCTGTTCTTGTGTTTTCTGTTTGTGTTGCGGTTCCAATTGTTTTTGTAACAACATCTGTGATTTCTGTATCGTCTATAAAGACTTTGATGTCATTTGTTGTTAATGAACTGGTTACATCACTGATGTATTCTGCAGGGTCTACTTCTGTGTTTGTGGTTCCTCTTAATGTGATGTTTAGTTTTGGATTGTTTGCTTCTGTTTCGTCTATTGCTGTTCCTTCTTTTATCCATTCTGTTCTGTATTTTGGATTGATGGTTCCATATGTCGTATTTTCTTCTCCATCGTCATTCACCCATGTAATGGTCGTGGTTGAATTTGTGTTTAATTTAAAGTGTGTGCTATCTTGATAGATTGCTTCTGGTGCTTGGATAACAATTTCTCCTTCTTTACCTGTTCTCCAAAACATATCTCCTCCATTTGTTTCTGCTATGTTTGTAAAGGCTGGTCCTAAATCTAAACTTGTCATTGCATTTTCTCCTGTAAAAGCAAACATAGAATCCATATCTGTTACATTGCTTGTATCAAATTTATCTCCTAAATCTAGACTTGTCATTGATTCATATCCTGTATCCAAAAACATAAAACTCATATCTGTTACATTGCTTGTATCAAATTTATCTCCTAAATCTAGACTTGTCATTGATTCATATCCGGTAGCCTCGAACATAAAACTCATATTTGTTACTTTACTTGTATCAAATTTATCTCCTAAATCTAGACTTATCATTGATTTTTCTCCTGTATAGAAGAACATATTCTCCATATTTGTTACCTTACTTGTATCAAATTTGTCTCCTAAGTCTAAACTTGTCATTGATTCTCCTCCTGTAAGCTCAAACATAGACCTCATATCTGTTACATTACTTGTATCAAATTTATCGCCTAAGTCTAAATTTGTCATTGCTGTATTCCCTGTACTTTTGAACATATGTATCATATTTGTTACATTACTTGTGTCAAATTTATTTCCTAAATTCAAATTTGTCATTGACATAAATCCAGTGCTATCAAACATATAACTCATATTTGTTACATTACTTGTATTAAATTTATCTCCTAAGTCTAGACTTAGCATTGATTCATCTCCTGTACACATAAACATATAACTCATATCTGTTACATTAGTTGTATCGAAGTTATCACCTAGATTCAAATTTGTCATTGCTGTATACCCTGTATAATAGAACATATATTTCATATTAGTTACATTAGTTACATTTAGTAAATTCAAGTTTGTTATTGTTTCTGTTGCAGTACATGTATCTGCATATCCTATATATGCAAATAAGCCCTCTGAATTTTGGTTTGCAAACATTTCATCATTACTTCCAATATATATTGTATATGGTGCTTCATCTCCCTCTTCGTACCAAGCCATAATTGAATTATCTTGCATTGCAGATACATCCCATGCTACTGCTTCATTCATTCTATCTAAATTCGAAACAAATGTTATGTTTTCAATAAATTGTCTTTGTATCTCACTTGGTCCATTTAAGAACTCATCTTCTTCCTTAGGGCGTTCATATACAATCTCATTCACTAGCGTATTATACACCATAAAATCAGTTACCCTATTTTTATTTCCAGATTGATCTGTTATCAATCCTTCTGGTATTCTCACTTTTATTTGATTTACACTTGTATCAATTCCTGTAAGTGTTAATGTGTATTCTATACCATATTGCACACTTGAGCTTACTCCATTTACAACTCTTTGTTCTGTTAAAGGTGTACTTGTTAATTCTTTTGTAATTCCTGTTGTAACTGTACTTCCATTTACAATGATTTGTATATTTCCATTTGTCAATGTACTATTTGCAAAATATTTATCTGTTGCTTTAAATGTCATTGTTGCTGTTTTATTTGCTACATCTACTGATGAAGTTATTTTCTCAACAAGTGGTTCTACCACATCGACTACTTCTTCTGTTTCACTTCCTCCTGGTAAACTAATTCCTGAAGTAAGGGTTGTTGCATCATTTCCATTTCCTGTTGTATCTAGTAGTCTGTCTGCTGGTATAGCTACTGTTACGACACCACTATAATCTAAGTAATTATCTCCGTCTTTTACTTGTAATTGTTCTAGGTTAGATAATGTTAATGTATATCTTTGTCCTATCACTTTGCTTGTTCCATTTACAGTACTTCTTCTGTCTTCTACTTGTAATGATTTATTTACTGTTGACCAGTCTGGTTCTTCTCCATCAATTCTGATTGCTAAATCATTGATTGATAATGTTCCAGAAGTATAATATTTATCTGTTACGTCAAATACCATTGTAAATGTTTTTCCATCATAATCAATATCTGATGCACTATATTGGTATCTTGCCTCTGGTTTTATAAAATCTACAAAGTCTGTAATGGTTGTCGTTTGTTGATTGATTGTATTGCCTCTCATATCTCTTGATGCATCACTATCAATTCGAACTTCTAAATTACCACTTAGTTCTCGATACTCTCTACCTGAAAGAATATAGTCTTGGTCTGATTCCTCAAATCCACTAATCTCTAAGGTGTATTGATGCCCTAAAACAACGATTTCTCCATTTGATTGTGCTTTTATTTCTACTGTATTTGTTATTCTTTTTGTGATTTGGTCATCTATTTGTTCTCCATCCATCCATACAGTCAATTCATCTTCTGTTACTGTATCTTCTGGATAATAGTTCTTGTCTGTTATGTTAAATATAATGGTTTCTTTTCCTTGTGTTTCATCTTGCGTTTTTTGTACTTCATAAACTTCTGGTCCAGTTCCATCAATATTTTCTATTTCAAGTGTTTGTCTGTTGGTTCCATTTCCATATTGATCTATTACGACTCCTGCTGCAATTTCTAATGATATATTTGTACCTGCTTCATTTCTATATTGCGCTGTTCCTCCTACAATAGGGGCTACTGGTGTAAATTCTGTATATCCTTCATCACTTTGTCCTAAATTGGTTAATGTTAAGGTATACTCATATTGTTCATTTGGTATGATTTCTACTGGTCCACTTAATGATTTACCCACATCTCCTGATGTTGGTCCTCCAACTGTAACACTGATATCATCTGTTGTTAAATTAAAGATACTTTCATTTCTGCTTAAATATTTATCTGTAACTCTTAACTTTATAACTCCATTTTCTGCATCCACAGTTCCTAATGACCATACTGGGTCTACCACATCGACTACTTCTTCGTCTCCAGTAGATCCACCTGGATCATCTCTTCCTATGGTAATAGATTTTGCACTACTTCTGTTTCCAGATTTATCTGTTACAGTTTCACTTGGGAATGATAATGTCATATATCCACTATATGTGTAACCATCTCCATTACCATCTGCATCTTCTTGGTCTAATCCTGTGATGACTAATTGATATCTTTCTCCTATTTTGGTATTTGCTACACCATTTACTGTTCCTGTTATGTCTTGTACTTTGACTAATTGTTTTGTGATGGCATTGTTCAATTCTGTTGTATTATAGTCATCCATTTGTACTGTAATTTGATTTGCATTTAAGTTTGATAATGTTGTACTTTGGAAGAATTTGTCTACTACATCAAATGTAATGGTTACTCTTTCTTCATCTCCATGGATGATTTCTGTATTTGAACTTTCATATGTGAATTCTGGTTCTATATAATCCATGAACATAGCATTTGATGTGTTGTGATCTACTTTTGTCTCATCTTCAATTTGGTTGTCTATTCTACTTCCATCATCTGCTACATCTATGTTTTTGTTTCCATATGTTGTATCTGTCAATGTTCCTTGTGCTACTTCTACTCTGACACTACCACTCCACTCTCTGTATGGTTTTCCTGTTCTTCTGGTTGCTTCTTCAAAGTCTGACAGTGTTAGAACTTGTAATACATCTCTTGCGCCTGTTCTTGGGTTGCTTGTTTGTGTTGCTGAACCTAGTGATTTTGCTACAATATCTGTTATATCTGTATCGTCTATGTATATTCGTATATTACTTGTTGTTAATGAACCTGTTACATCACTAATATATTCATCACTTGCTACTTCTGTATTTGTCGTTCCTCTTAAGGTGATTCTTAATTTTGGATTGCTTGCGTCTGACTCGTCTGTTTGTACAGATTCTTTTGTCCATTCTGTTCTGTATTTAGGATTGATGGTTCCTCTTGTATAGTTAATTGTTGTACTTGAGTTGGTGTTTAGCTTGAAGTTTGTGCTATTTTGATAGATTGATTCTGGGGCATAGATGACACATCCTGATCTACCTGTACTATCAAACACGCTTCCATTTGTTGATGCTATGTTGGTAAAAGCTGGTCCTAGGTCTAAAGTTGTCATAGAATCATATCCTGTAAAATAGAACATACTTTGCATATTTGTTACTCTGCTTGTATCAAATTTATCTCCTAAATCTAAATTTGTCAAAGATCTAGATCCCGCACTCCAGAACATATCTTGCATATCTGTTAC
Organism: uncultured Clostridia bacterium; assembly: GCA_944388805.1. GTDB lineage: Bacteria > Bacillota > Clostridia > TANB77 > CAG-508 > CAG-269. Next base: position 27,557 of record CALXKE010000067.1, read on the forward strand.
ATTACTTGTATCAAATTTATCCCCTAAATCTAAACTTGTCATAGATGTATATCCTGCAGAATTGAACATATATTCCATATTTGTTACACTGCTTGTATCAAAGTTATCCCCTAAGTCTAAACTTGTCATAGATGTATAGCCAACAAAGGCAAACATATAACTCATATCTGTTACATTACTTGTATCAAATTTATCCCCTAAATCTAAACTTGTCATAGATGTACGACCTGCTGAATTGAACATATAACTCATATTGGTTACATTGCTTGTATCAAAATTATCCCCTAAGTCCAAACTTGTCATTGCTGTATATCCTGTATTGCGGAACATATGACTCATATTGGTTACATTGCTAACATTTAATAAATCAATATTGGTTATCGTTTCTGTTGCCGTACAATTTGATGAACGTCCTATACTGTAAAATAAATAGCTTGAATCTACATTTCCAAATATTGCACCATTACTTCCTATATATACTTTCACCGTACCATTTGTACCTGATTCATACCAAGCAATAATAGAATCATCTTGCATTGATGATACATCCCATGCATTGCTATTGTTATATGTATTTGTTGAAACATCATATACATCTTCTGGTATGTAATCCATAAAGGTAACATTATTGATATTTTGTCTTTGTATTCTACTATTTCCTAGGAAAGCACTTGTTAGAGTTTGTTCTGAACTAGTGCTTCTTAGCGTATTAAACAAAATCAAATCTGTTGTTGGGTTACCATTTCCTGATGTATCTGTGATTGTTCCTTCTGGTATTCTAACCTTTATTTGATCAACCGTTGTATCAAGACCTGAAAGTCTCAATGTGTATTCTGTTCCATATCTTACACTTGATGTTGTTCCATTGGTCACTCTTTGTTCATATAAGTCTGTATAGCTTAATTGTTTTGAAATACTATAATTTACACTACCATCTACAAGTACTTGTAAACTTCCACTTGATAAAGTATTACTTGAAAGATATTTATCTGTTACTTGGAATGTCAATTCTGCTGTTTTTGCATTTATATCTATTGATGAATCTATTCTTTCAATTCCTGGTGTTATAAAGTCTACAATTTGTTGACTTCCAGTACCGCTTGGCTCACTAATTCCAACAGTTATCGTTTTCTGAGCACTGCTATTTCCAGATTTATCCGTAACCATTCCTGCTGGAAATGCAATACTAACTGGTCCACTGTATTCTTTATATTTTCCATTTTCAATACTTGCTTGCTCAAAACCACTTATCGTTAATCTGTATTGTTCTCCTACTTTTACACTTGAACCATCCCTTGTTTCTGTAATATCTTGTACCTTTCTTAGTGATTTTGTTAAATTTTCAGGTACTGTATTTGTATCTGCCATTCTAACTGTTATATTAGATGCATTTGATGATATGTTTGCACTATTGAAATATTTATCTGTAACTGAGAAATCTACTGTTAATGTTTTTGCATCATGGTCGATATCTGTTGATGAAAAATTATACACGAAATCTGGGTCTATATAGTCGACAAACATTCCATTTGTTGTATTATGATCTAGTTTTGTTTCATCTTCAATTATGTTATCTGTTCTATCTCCATTTGATTCCAATCCCATGTTGCCATTTCCATATGTATCTGTCAATGTACCTTGATCTATCTCTACGCGGATATTTCCACTCCACTCTTTATAGTTTTTACCTGTTCTTATCGTTGATTCTTCAAAGTTTGATAATGTTAGGACTTGTGTTACATCATAAGTTCCTTTGCTTGAATTATATGTTCGTGTTGCTGAACCTAATGATTTTGATATGCTATTGGTTACATCTGTATCATCTATGAATATTTTTATATTACTTATTGATAATGAACTTGTTACATTACTTGCATATTCACTTGCAGATACTTCTGAATTTGTTGTTCCTCTTAATGTTATTCTTAATGTTGGATTACTTCCACTAGTCGTGCTCGTTTGTACGCTTTGTTTTATCCATTCTGTTCTGTATTTAGGATTGATAGTTCCTCTTGAATAGCTAATGGTTGTACTTGAACTTGTACTTAATTTAAATGTTGTTCTGCTATTGTATATCGCTTCTGATACATAGATGACACATCCTGATCTACCTGTATAATTAAACATCTGTGTATTTGTTTCTTCTATTTTCGTAAATGCTGGTCCTAAGTCCAAACTTCTCATTGAGCTACAACCTGTATAAGCGAACATACTGCTCATATTAGTTACATTACTTGTATCAAATTCATCTCCTAAATCCAGACTTGTCATTGCAACGTATCCTGTTCCCTGGAACATAGAGCGCATATTTGTTACTTTGCTTGTATCAAATTTATCTCCTAAATCTAAACTTGTCATTGATGTATATCCTGTACCATTGAACATATCATTCATAGTTGTTACATTACTGGTGTCAAATTTGTCTCCTAAGTCCAAACTTGTCATTGCAGTATATCCTGTACCATTGAACATACCACCCATAGTTGTTACATTACTGGTGTCAAATTTGTCTCCTAAGTCCAAACTTGTCATGGCTGTATATCCTGTATTATTGAACATGTCTCCCATAGCCACTACTTTGCTTGTGTCAAATTTATCTCCTAAGTTTAAGCTTGTCATTGCAATATAACCTGTTTCACTAAACATTGCAGCCATACCTACCACATTGTTTGTATCAAAGTTATTTCCTAAATTCAAACTTGTCATTGATTCATATCCCGTTCCACCGAACATATAAGTCATCATAGTCACATTACTTGTATCAAAGTTATTTCCTAAGTCTAGATTCGTCATTGATTCATATCCCGTATTATAAAACATAAATTCCATCGTTGTTACATTGCTCGTATTAAAGTTATTTCCCAAATCTAAGCTTGTCATTGCTACATATCCTGTATACCAGAACATAGAATCCATATTTGTTACCTTACTTGTATTTAATAAATCTATATTTGTAATGGTTTCGGTTGCTGTACACCTTGATGAACATCCCACACAGGCAAATAGGTTGGTCGAATCTGGATTTGCATATATTTCTTCATCACTACCTATATACACTTTATAAGTACCATTTGAATTGGTTGTATACCATGCTAATATTGAATTATCTCCTGCTGCTGATACATCCCAAGCTGTGCCATTGGCTCCCGATGTTGTTGATACAAATGTAATATTATCAATGTTCTGTCTTTGAATTGATGTATTTCCTAAGAAAGCACCAGCAGGAGTATTTTCCGCAGTAGCTACTCTTAGGTAATTTGGTGTTATTGCTTTAAACGTTCCTCTTGTAAATTCTATGGTTGTACTTGAATTTTCATTCAACTTTACATGTGTACTATCTTGATAGATTTGTTCTGGCACAGTTATAACTATCTGTCCAGATACACCTGTATTATAAAACATATCTGTATTATTAGCTGCTATGTTTGTAAATGCTGATCCTAGATTTATACTTATCAATGTGTCTGCATTTCTGAACATATTAGTCATATCTGTTACATTACTTGTGTCGAATTTATCTCCTAAGTCTAATGTAAAATCGTCATTTGCGAGTCCTACATTATTAAACATATCCCTCATATTTGTTACATTACTTGTGTCAAAGTTATCTCCTAAGTCTAAACATGGTGGTTCTATAAACATTCCAGCTGAGCTGAACATCCCCTCCATATTTGTTACTTGACTCGTATTTAGTAACTCTATATTGGTGATAAGCTCTGGTGTTTCGCAGCGAAAATCATTTCCTAAATTACAAAACAAGTAACTTGAATTTGTATTTGCATATATTGTCTCATTGCTTCCAATATATACTTTATATATAGATGCCCCGTTTCTATTACTTACTTCATACCACGCAAGGATAGAACCATTTTGTTCTGCTGACACATCCCAGGCTGTGTCATTCGCTCCTGATGTACTTGATACAAATGTAACATTTTCGATATCCATTCTTCGAAATGCTGTATTTCCCAAAAAAGGACTTCCTGCTTCTGTTTCAGTGCTTGTACTCATTAACATATTTCCATCAGTTAAAGCCATTGTTGACGTTCCATCATCTTGTGTGTCATTTGCATCTGCATTTTGTGATGCATCAGGTTCTGTTGCCAGTATATATTTTACTGTTTGCTTATCTTTTGGGAAAGTTGCATCTGTATATTCGTCTTCAACAGTAGTGTCTAATGCTTGAACTTGATTATCTTCTTGTATACTGTATACTGTAGCAATTGTATTTTCTTCTGTATTTTTTGTTTTGATTGTTAATTGCTCATCATAGATACTTGGGTCATATTCTACTTTTTCTTCTTCAACACGTGTTTCATCTTCTAGTGTTGTATTTTCTGGTATTGTGTTTTCTCCTGTTGTATTATCTGTTGCTGTATTTTCTTCTACTGTATTTTCTGTTGCGTTGCTTTCCTCTGCTATATTTTCTGGTGCTACACCTTCTGTTGCTATAACATTACCATTTGCGTCTATCGTGTTTCTTACCATTTGATATACTGATACTTCATATGCTTTTTGTATAGTTTGTGTATCACTTGGTAAAACAACATCTGTTAATGTTGATAAATCAATTTCTTGAATATCTACTTGTGCATCTAGTGGCATATAGCCTGTTACAATAACAGAATCATCTAATTCTGGTGTTTCTGTTATTTCGTCTGTTGTCTCATTTGTTGTTTCATTTGTAGTTTCTTCTGATGTATTACTTGTTGCTCCTTCTGTTTCTTCTGCATTTTCTTCTGTTTTCTTTTCAGCTAATAACTCTTTGTTATAAAGTGTTATCACTTGACCATCTTCTGTGGTTATCTCTTTTTTGTCATAGTCTGTTTGTAATTGCATTTTTTGATCAGTTACTTCTACTTCTGTTAGTGTCAATGTTTTATCAGCATTCTCATCATACATATCTACTTCTGAACCGTCAGACAAATAATATTTAGTTACCATATTTCCATTTACAGATGTTGGTAAATCCAATAGATAGTTTCCATCTTGTGTTTCTGTTGCATCTACCGTTATTTTCTGTGATTCCAATGCTTCACTTCTATCAAAAACCTCTAACTCAATCTGTATTACATTTTCTGCTCTTGACCTTCTGACATTCGTATATACACCTATCATGATAATAATTGCCATTAGCAATATACATATATTCCTTATTTTTTTGATAATTAATTTGTTTTTTAACATGTTTTTCCTCCGTTTTTTTGTATATTTTTTCATGTTTTATTCATGTTTTTTATATATTTTTTATGTATTTTTTTGCCTATTTTTTCCTCTTATATTTATATCACAATATATGGTTTTTTTCAACAATTTTCGAGGTTTTTTTTGGATTTCTTTGCATCTCAAAAAGCGCTAAAAATAGCGCTTTTCAGAGTTTGTTCTTAAATTTATTTTTCTGTTTTATTTTCCACATTTTTTGCACATATTTTCCACAGTTTTGTCGCATTGGGTTCGTGTCGCATTGAGTTCGTTTGTCTATGCGACAAACAAACAAACAAACCTATGGTTTTAATGCTGTTATTGGCACAACATATACGCCATCTGGTCTTCTATAAGTTGCATTAGAAAGTCCACATATTACACAAAGAACTGATGGTGATTTTCCATTTTCTTTTTCGATTTCTTCTTTTATTCTCAATAAATTTTTTGCTCCTTCGTCAATTTTATTTACTCCAAGTTTGATTTCAAATGCACACCATTCTCCATTTTCTAGTTCTATAACACTGTCAATTTCTCTATTCTGATAATCTTGATAATGGTAACATTTTGCATTAAAACTATCTGCATATATTTTCAAATCTCTTTCAACCATTGCCTCAAATAAAAAACCAAATGTTTCTAAATCATTTATTAATTTGCCTTCATCACTTATGTTTAATAATGCACATGCCATAGAAGGATCTGCAAAATGCCTTTTTTCTGATTGCTTTACTCTAACAGATGAACGAATATTAGAAGAAAAAGGTTCATCATTATCTAATAAATATAATTTATCTAATGCATTTAAGTATGAAGCTAATGTATCTATATCTATATCTTCATTATCCTTTTCACTAATATCTTTTTTTAATGTCATATTAGATGTTGTTGTACTTTCATTTCTAGCTAACGATTTTAATAATAGTTTAACTTTATGTTTATCTCTATTCACTCCATCTAATCTAATCAAATCATCATCAATAATTAGTTTTATATATTGTTTTATTGCTTCACTAGAATCTTTTGGTGAATATTCTATATTACCTGGCCATCCTCCTCTAATAATTAGTCCAGCTAGATGTTTTAAATCAACCTCCCCAGTTAATTTTTGTTCTAATTTATGATTACATAATGCTTCCAGCGATACATCCCCTGTGGAATCACCTGATTCAAATAAACTCATAGTTCTTAAATGTATTTTTCCATATCTTCCTGCTCCACTATGTGCTATCCCTGTTCTATTAGGTGTAGATGAACCAGTTAAAATATACTGTCCCTTTAATCCTGTTCTATCAACATCTGCTCGAATTTCATCCCATAAATTCGTAGCCTCTTGCCATTCATCAATTAATTTTGGCTTTTCCCCTTCCAAAATTAATGCGGGTGATATTTTAGCCAATTCTACATTGTTAGATGATTCCCCTGTTGTATTATGCAAAAGAACTTCACTCTTAGAATGATAACGTCCAGCCCACGTTTTACCGCAGTATTTAGGTCCTTCTATACTAACAGCTCCAAATAATTTTAGGTAATGTTCTATCTTCTCATCTGCAACTCTTCTTTTATAATTCTTTATATCCATTAATATTCACTCTCCTTATTATTAGTAACTCTATTATTATTTTACAGTATTCCGTGATTTTTGTCAATTTTATTCCGTATTTTTTTCTATTTTCATTCCATGATTTTTGTCGATTTTATTCCGTGATTTTTGTCGCATTAAGTTCGTTTTTGTATGCAATATTTTGTGTTGGATACTATCCAACACAAAAACTCGACTTTTATTAGTCGAGTTGTATAACCTTGTTTTGTCGCATTAACAAACGAACTCAATGCGACATTTAAAATTCTTGAACTTTATTTTTCTTGTGAAGCATTGGTAAACTTTTGTATATAATTTTAAAACATGAGAATTTTTCTAGTTCATTGTCCTCTAAACAGTCCAAATAAATATCTAGTTCTTCCAAATTTTTACATGCAGATATAACTGCTGGGTGTAAATTTGTTTCAAACATTAATTCAATGCCTAAAAGAATGGCACTTCTTCTAGATTTTCCCTCTTTTTTGTACATTAAATTATAACCTTCTCTGAATCTTGCTCTTATGGCGTTTTTATATTTATCTAATGGATATATATATTTTTCCTCAATTAAATCAGAAATTTTTGTTCCTCTATGTTCTAATATTTCATTTTTTATTTCAGCTTTTGTGTAAGGCAAATACACTTTTCCATCTTCTTCGGAAATGATTAATGTCTTATTATCTTCTAAATTGTTTTCTATGACTTTTTCTTCATCAATGATAAAGTTTAATCCTTCTTCATTTGCTACAATTTCTGTTAAGTTTGTTAATTTAAAATTAACTACATTATCTTTTCTTTCAAGATTATCAATGACATAATTTATCTTAAAGTCTTGATTTGTAATAATTTCATAATCTTGATGATCTTTGTGCAACACTAAATAGACATCACCACTAATGACTCTGATTTCACTATCTCTTACAATAATATATGATGATCCACTATTTTTTGTATATAAGTTGTATTCGGTTTTTTGCATTTCGATTCTATATTCATTATCATCTAAAAATACGTCTGTAACGCCATCTTTTGCATTTATTTTGATTCCTTCATCTATATCTCCTGGTTGTTCTGCTTTTTTAGACCTTCTTTTTCTCGTTTTGGTATCTTTTTTTAATAGTTCTGCAAAAACACCTGTATCTGTTTCATCTTTTGCTTTTCTTTTTCTTCTAGTATTTTTTTCTTCATTTTCGTTTGATTCTTCTATATCTAATTCTGCAGTAATTGTTTGTTTTTTATTATTTTTTGTTTCTACAATGTCATTTATAAACTTTTGACCTTGTTCTATTTTTTCTCTCATTAAATCTATGTTAGCAATCATTTCGTTTTTCTTAGCATCATCAAATTCAAATACTTTTTCTTCTTTTTTCTTTCTTCCTCTTTTGCTTTTTGGTAGGGTTTTGACTACATTTTCCGTTTCTTCTGTTGCTCCAAAGTCAATTTTATAGATATCATCTTCTAAACTTTTTGTTTTTCTTTTTTTTGCTTGAATTTCTTTTGTCTCTTCCGCTATTTTCCTTGCCATTTTACCCTCCAATCTTTTGTATATTCATGTATTTTATAATTTAATTTCAATTCATTAGCATTGTACAAATCGTCGCACAATCCATATATGTCATAAAGCCTATATTTTACAGGTTTTATGACATATTATTCATTTTTATTAATCAGTACCTGATGGTTCATGTGTACCGACATCTGAACCTTTAACTAGTCCTATATTTACGGTAATTCCTCCACCATATGAAGCATAGTTAATACAGTCAACATCTTGTCCTTCTAGCCATACATATATTCTAATTCTACATATTGCATTTGCTGCAATATTAAAGTTTGTTGTACCATCACTAGTACTTACTAAATTTTGAACTCCTTCACTGATTGAATAATCTTCAGTTGATGTTTTTGTTGTTTGTAATGTGTTTTGTTTTTGAAGAAGTCTTTCTGATCCATCCCATAGATATATATTTGCAATAGATTGTCCAATAGAAGAAGCTGTTAATGCATAAGTAGGCATTTTTGTTGTCGTTGTAAATGAACTTCCATATGTTCCTTGATCTGGTGATGACCATGTAATTTTATTATTATTTTGTACGATATAATCTACGTGATCATTTGCGTTTGGCTCCCATATTGCTACATCTGTAATATATGATTGTGGTGCACTAACACCTATTCCTGCTGTTTGACTTAATATGGTTGTTTGATCTGCCATAACATCTGCTGTTCCATTATATTTTGCAAAAGCAACTCTTGCTGTATTTTGTAATCCTGTTTGACTATTTTCTGGATCTGTAATTTCTAATGAAGAATCATAATTTAATTGTAAATCATCAGTATCAATCTCTTGTCTTGATGAATTCTTTAAGAATACATCAAAGGCAAAATACCCAGGATATGTAGTAGCATCTGGATTAGTTTCTTCTTCGTCTGTTGGTGCAATATTATTTAATTGTATAGAATTTGAAATCGTTCCTCTTAACATTTGTAAATCTTTTGGTTGTCCTGATACTAAACCTAATGTAGATACTGGTAACATCTCTGAAGGTGAAATATTTGAATTTCCAGGATATGCATCATCAATAATACTTAATTGTCCTTCTTCAGTACCTAATACGATACCATTTGACCAGTTTTGAGCATCAAGCGAAATCTCCAAACCTTCTGCAACTTCTACAATACCATTTAAATTTGTAATTGATACGTTTCTTTGTGTTGAGAACCATGCATAAGTTGATATAATAAATATTACTAAAGCTAATAATATAATAAAAAACATTGCATTCATTTCTGATTTTTTCTTATTTTTCTTACTTTTTCCCATTGTTTCTCCTTTACAACCTTCACTCGTATATTATTAATTTTACTTTATTTTACTATCTAATTTTTTCCTTGTCAACAATTTTTTTCCATATTTATTTTACGTTTTTGTTACATTTTTGTTACATTTTGTAAAATTATTTGTATACCTATTTTTCTCTTTTCTCTTATTATTTTTTTCGTTATCTTTTCTACGTTTCTTCTTTATTTTCTAATGTATCCTCTTTTTTTCCTGATTTGTGACTATTTAATTCTTTTTTTCTTTCTTTATGGTTGTCTAATTCCTTTTTTCCTACTTTATGGCTATCTAATAAATTCACAAAAAGTTCTATTTCAATACTTAAAAATGCGATATATGGAATATGTTCTTCTAAAACATATTCTCTAAGTGTTTTTTCTGAAACCATATCTACTCTTGTTCTTTCTTCATATGTTGTATCATTTGTCATGATGATATAAAATACAAATATGATGGCTATCATGATTAATAGTTTGTTACTTTTCTTATGTTTGATTTGTAATATAAATGTTATTATGGAAGCAATGAGTATGATACTGGCAATTAGATTTAATATTCTTGTATCACATTTTATCCAGAATCCAGGGTTTCTTACATTCCATAAATATGACAAGTATATCCATATAAATACGTTAATAAGCATGCATACGTTTAAGATTTTATAATTTCTTTTGATTAAATTTTCTATTAGCATAACAATTGGTAGTATTAGTATTGCTATGTTGACAATTATAATTAATATTTCTGTTATGTTCATCTTATTTTTTCTTCCTCCTTTGTTTGTTTTTGTTTTTTATTGTCTGTTTGCTTAAAATTATAACGAATGTAGTTGTGAATAAAAGCTGACAACCTCTTTTGTATTTTTTTCTTATTTTCTATGCATACTATACTATAAAGTGAATTAAATAACAAGTAGATTTTTTAAATTAGATGATTTTTTCAGAGTGTGATATAAAAAAACAAACATGAAAATAATTCACGTTTGCTTTAAATTACCATTATATTTCTTCATTTTTATGATATTTTTTAATCATGTCTAATTTTATTGTTACATACAAATTACCTATTCCTTTGGAAGTTTTTGACCATGGTGTATTTTCTTTATGCGTCAATTCAACTAGTTCGGAAGCTGATAAGTTAGCATATTTTTTCAATGTTTTGTCTATACTTAATATTTTTTCTGTTCCATCTTCTGCAAACATAATTCGACTTTTAGATGGCATTTCATAAATATTTTTACTATCAATATCTGTTGTTTCTTCTTCAATCGGTTTATACCCATATTCTTTATATCGTTTATATACTGTATCAACTACTGGCCCATATTTAAAAGCATATATTTTATCTGTAAACAATTCCTTTCCTGTTTCGCATAAATAATCTGCAAAACATAAATACACTAATTTTTGTAATTTTAATTGCGTACAAGTAATTTTAGATAATATATATTTAGCAACATCAATTCCTTCTAATTTCCTATCCTTTTGTATTAATTTTATAAATTTATCTAATGACTCAACCACTTTAACATTTTTAAAAAAATGGTCTGCTTCACAAACAGATTCCCATGTTCTATCTTCTGCTTGAATCATATGAGTTGATATGGACGTATCTTTTCCACATTTTTTTATGATTTTATCTAAGTCTTTTTTCAATTTAACTTGAATACTTTCATCTTCTACTATAAAATCAAGTGCTATTCTTGTTCCTAATGAATATGAACTGCTCATAAAAATAAAATGTGTTGTCATTATACATTACCTCCTTTGTTCTCTTTTTCCCATTTATTCGTTAATTCTATATATTCTTTCTGTATAAATTCAATTAATTTTTCTAATTCTTCTATCATATAAAATATCTTCCTTTATATATTTTATCACATAAATTAATTTTTGTATATTTTTATTAAATCATTTTTCTCTTCTATAATTTCCATATATAATATAAAACAAATGTTTATATTTGTCAATGTTTTTTTTACTTATTTATATATTTTTGAACTACTTATTCTCTCTTGTACTATAAATAAAAAACTGTACCCATTATAGCAATCAAAAAAATTGCGGTCGGATACCCAAAAGCCTTGTTGTCTATAACAATAAAAAATACTCCCATTTTCTAGGAGTATTTTTTGGTAGCGAAGATGTGATTCGAACACATGACCCTTCGGGTATGAACCGAATGCTCTAGCCAACTGAGCTACTTCGCCATATTTATATTTTATTTTGCTAACTTGTTTGCTAGTTAGCAAGTAATATTATACTGGTAGTTTTTCCTTTTGTCAAGTGAAAAATACAAGAATTTTAAAATTCTTGTATTTTTATGTTGCTTAATTATCATCTGCCTTCTTTTTTAATTCGTTTATCCTGTTTTATCTTTCTTCTCTTTCTCTACTTTCTTTTGAATCTGTTTGTATTTCTGCTTTCTTTGTTTTTGGTCCTTTCTCTGCATTTTGTATTTTCATTTCTGCTTTTTTCATTTTTGGACCTCTTTCTGTTTTAAGTTTTCCATCTTTGTATTCTTGTACAATCTTTTTGCTTGGTTTAACTTTTCCTGTCTTGTATGAAGTTACCATTTCTGTTAATTGTTTTATATATTCCTCATTCTGGCTTTTTTCAACTTCTTTTACTTCTTTATCTATCTTGCTTTGTTCTTTATTTACTGAAGAACCACCTATCATATCAAATAAAGTAGCTATTACATATCTCATTCTCATTCTTTCACCATATACTGGTTGTGTTCCTAATTTATTTTTCATATTTTGCTTAGAATTTCTCCTAAGTTTTTCACCTCTTTTATCAAAAATAACCTTACAATTAATATTATAACATAAAAAGCCTTGCTTATCAAGGCTTTTTTCTCTATTTTTCATTTTTCCCATTTATTGGCAAGTTTATCTTTTTTCTTTATCTATTTTTTATGTTAATATCAGTGTTTTTTCTAATCTTTTATTAAAACAGCTTTGATTCTTCTAATTCCAGAAGAACTTGATTCCTCTTTTTTGATTTTAAATCTTCCCATATCTCCTGTATGTGTCACATGAGGTCCTCCACAAATCTCTTTACTAAAATCACCTATCGTATATACTTTGACTTTGTCTCCATATTTATCTGTAAATAAACCAATCGCTCCTGATTTTTTCGCATCTTCATAACTCATTTCTTCACAAGTAACTGGTAAGTCTCTTTGAATTTGTTCATTAACTAAATCTTCTACTTGTTGAATTTCTTCTTTTGTCATTTTTTGTGGATGTGTAAAGTCAAAACGTAGTCTTTCTTCTGTAATATTAGAACCACTTTGTTTTACATGCTCTCCTAAAACTGTTCTTAATGCTTGGTGTAATAAATGAGTCGCTGTATGATATGCGATTGTTTTTTCATTTTGGTCAGCTAGTCCACCTTTAAATTTTTGTGTACTTCCTTGTCTTGACTTCTCTTGATGTGCTTTGAATAATTCTTCAAATCCTTTTAAATCCACTGTCATACCATTTTCATCAGCTAATTCCTTTGTTACCTCTGGTGGGAATCCATAGGTATCATATAATCTAAATACAACTTTTGCATCAATTTCTGTTTTTCCATTTTCTTTTGCTTTTTGCATTTCTTTTTGGAATTCTCTTTCTCCATGTGTTAATGTTTTTACAAATTTATCTTTTTCTTCATTAATTACATTTTTGATGGTTTCTCTATTTTGTTCTAATTCTGGATACATTTCTTTTAGATTATCTACATTGATATCTATTAAATTTGATAATTCTGATAAATCAATTTGTAATTTGTTCATATGTCTTATCATTCTACGAATTAATCTTCTTAATACATATCCTCTATCAATATTACTTGGTCTTCCACCATCAGCAATAATCATCATACTTGAACGTAAATGTTCTGCGATAATTCTTCTACTTTCAATACTATCTACCTTTTGTAATTCTTGTATTTTTTCCATAACTGGTAAGAATAATTCTGTATCAAATGGTGTTTCTTTTCCTTGTAATAACATTGTCATTCTTTCTAATCCTAAACCAGTATCTACATTTCTTTGTTTTAATTTAGAATATCCATTTTTATCTTTGTAATATTCCATAAACACATTATTCCAAATTTCTACATATTTACCACAATCACAAGAAGGTTGACAATCTGGTCCACATGCTGGTTTACCTGTATCATAGAACATTTCTGTATCTGGTCCACATGGTCCTTCTTCTCCTGCTATCCACCAGTTATCATCTTTTCCATAAAAATAAATATGACCATCTAATATTCCAGCTTCTTTCCATACTTTTGCTGAAACATCATCTCTTGGGCAATCTTCATCTCCTGCAAAACAAGTTACTGATAATTTTTCTACTGGTATTTGTAATTCTTTTGTTAAAAATTCAAAGCTCATTTTGATAGATTCTTCTTTAAAATAATCTCCTAAAGACCAATTTCCAAGCATCTCAAAATATGTTAAATGTCTATTATCTCCTACTTCATCAATATCATTGGTTCTAACACATTTTTGATAGTCTGTTAATCTTGTACCTTCTGGGTGTTTCTCTCCTAATAAATATGGTACTAATGGTTGCATACCAGCTGTTGTAAATAAAACAGATGGATCATTTTCTGGTATCAATGAAGCTGATGGAATAACTGCATGTCCATGTTTTTTAAAAAATTCTAAATATTTGTTTCTAATCTCAATTGCTTTCATTCAAAAATCTTCCCTTCTTTTTGTGTCGCATTGGGTTCATTTGTCTCATCGAGTTCGTTTGTCTGTACGACATTTTGTTTCTCATTGAGTTCGTTTTTGTCTGCGACATTTATATTACAACATTAGCATTATACTGTATTTATGAAAAAAAATCAATGGGGACGTGCCAAATCGTTTCATATTTCTACCAAAATCAAATCTTCTCCAATACATTTTACATTTTTCCAAGGAATCGAGATTTCATTGTTAGTTTTAAAAATATTCATCAATTTATTTCCTGAACCTGGCACAATGATATGGGTTATATTTCCAGTTTCTAAGTCAGCACATACATCTTGAACATATCCTAATCTTCTTCCATCACTTATATTTATCACTTCTTTATGTTTAAAGTCTAATCCTTTTTCTTGCATTATGTACCTCCTCTTATTTACCAATTTTTTATTATTTTCTTTGTTATTTTTCTTGTTGTTATCTTTACTATTTTATTCATTACCTATAGTATATTCATTAATTTATAAAAATTGACAATGTATTCACTTTCTTTTTTATCTTTTGGCATAGAATTTCATTTTGGAACGATAGGGACAGGCCAAAACGTTTCATTTTGAAACGTTTTGGCCTGTCCCTATCGTTCACTTATATAACCTTTTTATATGTTGTATAGCTGTTTTTTCTAGTCTTGATACTTGGGCTTGCGATATGCCGATTTCTTCTGCTACTTCCATTTGAGTCCTGCCATCAAAAAATCGTTTGTTAATAATCATTCTTTCTTTTTCATTTAATTTTTCCATTGCTCCTTTTATTGTAATTTTTTCTGCCCATAATTCATCTGTATTTTTGCTATCTTTTACTTGGTCCATGATATAAATACTTTCTGAACCATCATTATATACTGGTTCTTGTAAAGAAACTGGATCTTGTATCGCATCTAAACTAAAAGCTATGTCTTCTTTCGTCACTTCTAATTCTTTGGCAATTTCTTCTACACTTGGCTCTTTCCCATGTTCTTTTGTATATCTTTCTTTAAATTGTATGACTTTATATGCTAAGTCTCTTACTGACCTACTAACTCTGATGCTATTATTATCTCTTAAATATCGTTTTACTTCTCCCACTATCATAGGGACTGCATATGTGCTAAATTGCACATTTTGGCTTAAATCAAAATTATCAATTGCTTTAATTAACCCTACACACCCTACTTGAAATAGGTCATCTGCATTTTCTCCTCTTCCGTAAAATCTTTGTATGACACTTAGTACTAATCTTAAATTCCCATTGATAAATGTATTTCTTGCTTCTTCATCTCCTGCTTTTATTTTTACAAAAAGTTCTTCCTTTTCTTCTTTACTTAATAATGGTAAATTTGATGTGTTTACTCCACAGATTTCAACTTTATTTAGCAAAAAGAAAACCTCCTTTTAAGAAATACCTTACTATAAGTATTTCCTAAAAAGATTTTTCTATTCGTTAACAGGCAAAAGTAACATTCTTAAATAACCAGAAAAATTTAATTTTCTATTCAAGGAAAAAGTTTCAAATACCTTTAATTTTTCAAAGAAAAAAGTGGTGACATTTTCTTCTATCACCACTTTTTTCCCACTATTGTTGCATTGCAAATCTTTATGGCATTGCATCTTCCAAGATTTTTATGGCTCCCATGATGTTGCCATCCCTCTCCTGAAATTTCTTGAGAATCCTTTTCAGTTTTATTTTTTCTTCCACTGTCATATTCTCTCCAATTTTTTTACCCGACTCTTTTTCTGTATCTGAAGTGGGGTTTGAATTAGTTTCCGTTTCTGCTTCTCCAGACAACAACACTTTTAACTCTTCCAGTATTGCCATCGTCATGTTTTTATAATCCTTTGTTTTTATGGTTTCCTGAATACTTTTAGGAAACTTTTCTACAAATTCCGGATTTTCATGACTAACCATGTAGTCAAAAACTTGAGCAAATCCAATATCTATTCCAAAATAGACATACGCTCGATATAAGTCTGAAACTTTAAAATTTCTTTCTTCATTTTCTCTCAAAGATAGTGCAGCTGAAGATATCCCCAGTTGATTAGCAACATCTTCCTGCCTTAATCCCAGCCGTTTTCGCTCAGCCCTAAATTTCTCTCCATAGTTTCTTTCCATTTTTAATCCTCCTATTTAAGATTGATTTATACTACTACAATTTGTTTCATTTATATTTATAACATATTTTATGTAAATTTTCAACTATTTAGTGGTAAAGATATTTGATATTAAACGAGTTCTTGTATATTTATTTTCCATAAATGACGAATGTGATTGGAGTGCTTATAGCCTTTCTTGATATAAAAGAAAAATAAATATACAAGAACTCGTAATTAGAAATTTTATACCACTGAATAGTCACCCAATTTTACTCACAATATCTTTTTTCATTTTATTAATAATTTTCTTTTCCAATCTTGATATATAACTCTGAGAAATTCCGCAATTCATCTGCCACTTCTTTTTGTGTTTTTTCTTTACCTGTTTTAAAACCAAAACGCATTTCCATAATATTTTTTTCTCTATCATTTAATTTTAAAACAGCTGCTCGAAGCAAGGTTTTATCTACTTCATCCTCTAAATTTCTAGATGTTACATCTGGCTCTGTTCCTAAAATATCAGAAAGCAATAGTTCATTGCCATCACCATCTTTATTTAATGGTTCATCAATAGAAATTTCTCCTTTTATTTTATTGCTTTTTCTTAAATGCATTAAAATTTCATTTTCTATACATCTAGAAGCATATGTAGCCAATTTAATCTTCTTTTCATTATTAAAGGTATTTACCCCTTTCATAAGTCCAATAGTCCCTATTGATATCAAATCCTCAATACCAATACCTGTATTTTCAAATTTCTTTGCAATATATACAACCAACCTTAAATTTCTTTCCACTAAAACCTGTCTTGCTTCCAAATTATTCTCTTCTGACAATTTTTTTATATACATTTCTTCCTCTTCAGGTGGTAATGGCGGTGGGAGTGTTTGGCTACCTGCTATGTAAAATATCGGCAAATATTCTATTTCATCATTATCATTTAAATATTTCGCACATATGGTATGAATACTGTTTTTCACAAAATCAATAATTTTCAAATTTCATCAACTCCTTTTTTCAGTAATGTGTCTCATTTGTCCGGACAAACGAACCTAATGAGACACTACATTAATTCAATTCCCAACAAAGCCCTATACTCTCCCCTTTTTGTCAATGATTTGTTATAAATCCCAATAATCACATTTTCCCTTGTTTTGTTTTCATCTTCATTTTTTATAACAACTTCCTCTGCTTTTATTCCTAATAACATCCCATTTTCTTTTCCTAGTGATGAGAATGGAATTACTTTTAATTTGGGCATATATTCTTCTTTGATATTTTTAGGTATTTCACTAAAATCACCTCCTAAAATATTTTCTAGATGATTCAAGATTTCTTTGGGAATACAGTCATATAGCAGTGTGTGTTCTACGACAATAACAGGTGTATTTGTAATAGGTTCTTTTAAAAAGTTTCCTGTATCTATCATTGCTTTTGTTTCTATTTCTTTATGATTTAGTTTGATTTTGATATTACAATACATATCTTTTGCTGATATTTTATTTTTCACAATTTTAAAGCCAATTGTAATAATGGCAAATGCAATAATTGCTGATATGAATATAACCTTCAAAGAATTGGAATTTAGTATTAATCCATTATTTTTTAATATTTGTTGTGGTTTTACGATATAGATTAGTGCAAAAGCAGCTCCTCCAAATACAAAAGAGGTTAGATAAAATATTAGTGTATATTTAAATAGTTTTTTTACACTTTTTGGATTAAATGCTATGTAAATTATGATTAATGACAGTATGAATTTTAAAAATATATTATAATATATTTTTAAAGTTGAAATATAGGCAATAATTGTATATATAGCGCCTACCAAACTTGCTAATATTAATCTTACATGTTTCATTTTGATTTTTAAAATTACACCTGTAGCAAATAGTATGATATAGTTCATTAACAAATTTTCTATTAATACAACATCTATGTAAATTGTCATCTATTAATCACCTGCTCATCTATTCTACTACCTATTGATTAAAAAAACTGTCCTTTCTTATTGTAAAAAAAAAGAAATAATCGATAAATTTCGATTACTTCTTTTTGTTTATAGAGTTTTTTCTATCTGATTAGAGTTGATTCGTTAATATTTCTCTTACTATTGTATAGAAAAAGTCTGTACACTCATGCGTCAAAATCTTTGCCTTCATTTATGTATGCATTTCTTACATATTTTTATTTCTATTCTTTCTTAAGAAAGATGGAATGTCTAAATCATTTTGTGAATTATTTACCTCTGAACTTGCTGGAATAGAATTAATTTTCTTTTCCCAAGTTTTTGATACAATATTATCTACTCCTATACTTGATATTGGTTCTGTTTTTTCAAATCCTGTAGCAATAACGGTGATTTGAATTTCATCTTCCATTGAAGGATCTGTTACTGTACCAAAGATAATGTTTGCTTCAGGATCAACACTGCGTTGTACTAATTCAGCTGCTGTGTTTACTTCATGTAATCCTAAATCTTCTCCACCAGTAATGTTAATAATAACACCTTTTGCTCCTTCGATTGATGTTTCTAATAATGGACTTTGGATTGCTTCTTTTGCTGCATCTTCTGCTCTATTTTCTCCTGATGCTCTACCAACACCCATATGTGCCATACCTTGATTTAACATGATTGTTTTTACATCAGCGAAGTCTAAGTTAACAAGTCCTGGGATTGCAATTAAGTCTGATATACCTTGTACACCTTGTCTTAATACATCATCTGCCATTTTAAATGCTTCTATAATTGATGTTTT
>CALXKE010000068.1 GCA_944388805.1 uncultured Clostridia bacterium
TCCTGGTGCACCATTTTAAGCTTATTTATCAGTATTTCTGTATATTTGATAATATCTGAAATGTTGATAAATAAGTATTTTTTATTTTATATTATTTCACAATATTTAAAAATATTTTTCCTATTGCATACTTTTTTGCATGATTTTTTATGAATAAAAAATACTATTAAATACATTCTTTCCTGCTATTCCATATATTTTTATAATTGTTCTTTTAAATATTTTTACTATAATCCTTTCTTTCCAATTCAATTCTTTTTTTACTTCATTTAATACTACATCTTTCATATCCATATCTCCTTACATGTAACTTTAAGGTATAGATATAATAAACGTTGTTCACTATGGTGGATATTTTATGAAAGTGCCATTTTCTTTTACAAAAAATAAAATAGCACTAAAATTGTGCTATGGTATTACTTTATATAATTCTTCTATTTTTATATTTAATACTTGTGCTATTCTTACAGCCATCGATAAAGATGGCTCTTTTTCTCCTTTTTCGATATAATTTAAATGTGATTTTGAAATTCCTGTCATTTTTGCTAATTGTTCTAAACTATATCCGTTCTTCTTTTCTAATTTGCCTTAGTAAAATCTCTATTCTCATACATTTCCACCTTTGATTTAGTATGTCCAGATTTCTATATAACATACATTTTGTCCACTATGGTGGAAAAATACAATTTTCTTATATGAAAATTTTTATCAACTCTAATTGATAATATGACATATTGGTTTGAATGTATTATATTCATTTTAATTAAAATAGAAGAAGTCTATGCGACTTCTTTGGCTATCTTAATAATTTTCTTAAAACTTCTTGTTTGGCTTATGTATTTTAGACTTTCAGAATTTAATAATAGATAGTTCTTTAGTAACTCATTATATTGTTTTTCATTCTTTAGATCTAATCTTTTTATCATTTGTAGAGATTTTAAATATGCTTCTTTCATATTCGCACCCCTTTTTAGTATAACATATTATGTTTATTTTGTTTGTTGAAATTTGTCGAAAATATTGAAAAAACAGCTTACGACAATCGATTTTAAGACGTTTTCATTTTTAAGTAATATACTTACATACCTTAATTTTAGCCATATAACGCAAAAAAAGAGCTAGACTAGAAATTAATCTAATCTAGCTCTTGTATTTTATTTTACTCCACCTGTCCATTTTGCAAAACCTATTTTGTAATTATTAGATCCATCTACTTTATATCTTACCATAGGTCTTCCATTAAATATTCCAAAACAATCACAACTTTCTCTAGGGTTTAAATATCCTATCTTTTTTGTCAAAGATGTATCTGCATAAATATTTTCTATTGTACTACCGTTTACATATGTTCTCACTAGTTCATCACTTCCTCCACTATAATCTTTATTATCTTCTATTGGCTTTGTTTGTAATCCTAATTGTTCTCTTATTTTATTTAGAAATCTTTCCCAACCTAAATCTAGTGTTCTATGTGGGCAATATTTATTACTGTAGTCTTGGTGTTTAGAAACTTTCTCTATTCCCCAACCATATTGTTTTAATAAATATGCTATATAACAAGCCGCTAAATTTTCAGCTTCATCGAAACGTTCTCCACCAGATTTAGAATAACAAATTTCTATATTTATTTTATGGGCATTTCCACTTCCATATCTTCCATCACCTGCAGCATAGCAACTCCTATCAAATGGTAATCCTGTTACAACTCTTTCATTGTCTACTGCAGCATGAAAAGAAACTTTATTATTATTCCCCAACATATAAGAAATTTCTGACATAGCTGGTGCATCATTTGCTGTATTGTGTACGCAAATTCCATCTTTACTTGTTATGTCTGGACATTTTATAGAATACTTGGATGTTGGGCATATTACATTAGTTATTTGCATTGTCTTCACCTGCCTCATACTCAACTTCAAATGTATTTTCTGCTATATTTTTCTGATACAATTCTTCAGAAAACTCTACTGTTTCTTCAAAAATATTATCTTCTTCCATTTTATTCCTCCTTGTTCTTAATATTAATTAAATCTGCTACACCACCAGCTCCCATACAAGCTACAATACATAACACTATTGCTTGTAAAAAGTCTGGTTCAATTCCTGTAAAATAACATACAACTGCACTTATAACTCCAATTGCAACATTTTGTATTGGTATATATTTATTAGGTATGCTATCTACAAACATCTTTGTTATAGCCCCAAATATGTAAGCAATTATTGCTATTATTATCACATAAGTTATTTCCATAGCTTATCCCTCCCTTCATCAATTTAATCCAAAATATAAAGCTACAATTCCAAGAACAGTAGCAATTAACCAAGATATTATTTGTTTCTTTGATGTTCTAAATTGTTCAGCATCTTTGCCAACTGTTTCTTGTTCAAGTTTAGAATCTAACTTTTCATATTTTCTTTCTAGTTCGTTATATTTTTCTTTTAACATTTCAGTTTCTTTACTGTTTGCTGTATTACTTCTCATTATTGCTTCTTTAAAGTTTATACTTGTTGTTTTTAAATCTTCTGCAATATTTTTAATTTGTTCTACTGTTACAGAAAGAGACTTGTCTACATTATTTAAAATTCTTTCGTTTTCATCTAATCTTCCTTCTACTTCATCTATTCTTTTTGTATTTGACTTACTTCTTTCTTCTACTGCTACAAGTCTTTCTAAAAATTGATTTTCTTGCATTTTTTCCTCCTATAGACAGTCCAAAAAAAATAATAGCAACATGTATGCTATTATCTTTAATATTATTTTTAAAATTTTTTTCATTTTAAACCTCTTTAACTATCGGCAAAAAAATCCATTTGATTTAATTGATTTTCTATTGTTTGTGTCGACATTCCTTGATTTATCAATTCAGTAACATCTACTAACATCGGTTCTTTTAAATATGCTTTCGCATTTTCATCAGAAAATGTTGCTCGCATATTGTAAAATAATCTGTATTGTGTAGTTACTTTAGAAACTGTAGATAAAGTTACTTCTTCTGGACCATATTGACTATACGTATTTGTTATGTTTGGAGAATTTAATTGTTGCTCCCATTGATAAAATACATTTTCACTTCCTTTAAATGTAACTCTCTGATAGTAATAGTGGTCTGGAATTAAATCTTCTGTAAATTGTACAATCATAGAAGTTCTATTGTTAGTGGAATCCATTTTTGTCCATGAAACCCATCCATTCTCTATATTTTGAACAACCATATTTACAAACTTTTTGAATCCTTCTGTACCATATCTAAAATCAGCATTATATATAATATTTTTCAAAAGAACACTTGATTGTTTTTTATATACAATTTTATTGTTTAATTTAGCTTCATCAATTTCTTTTCCATTAACCTTCATTTCGCTAACTTTCATCTTCAATCACCTTTAAATATAAAACTCCTTGCTCTTCTACAGAAGGGTATTCATCTACTATTTCGATACGTCTGATTTCATCAGCTTTGACAACTTTAGAAGAGACTTTGTCTCTAATATAAGAAAGTTTTTCTTTACTTATATATGTTTTTTTATCTGCCATAATTTGCCTCCTAAAAATCTGCAAATATTTCATCTATTTCTTGGTTTGTAATTTCAACAAGGTCTCCTTCTTGCACATAATTAGTTAAATCTACAGCTGTTGTTCCTACTTTTTCTGGTTTTCCATTTATTACAAGATATTCATCGTAGATGTTATCTCCAGAGCCACTATTTGCTATTAAATAAATAATATTTGCATCTGTCATTTCTGTTGTACTTTCAACGATTTCTTTTTTATTTATATTTGCTAATTGTTGAGTTACATATGTCTTTGTAGCCATATCTGTTGTTGCTGTTGCTATTGCAGAATTAACATCTTCAGTTTCTGCATAAACAGATAAATCTGGCTTGTTTGTTAAATCATTATAGTCCCCTGTAAAAGAACTATCTCCTGCATTATTTATTTTTTCTACTAAATCGTCTGTTAAATCATTATGACTTAATCCCATTCCTTCAACTTTATCTACTTTTGTATTTACTTTTGCATCTACCTTAGTTTTAAGTGTAGTCTTTAAATATAAAAGACCATCATTGTCCAAATATTTCTTTTCCTCAGCCATTTTTTAATCCTCCTAAAAATCACTAAATATATTCTCTATATCAGAGTTTGTTATTCTTTTCATTTCATCTTGCAATTTTAAATCTTTACTAGTCTTATTATCTTTTAATTCAACATTGTTTATTTTTGGTTTATTATTCAAGTAATTATAATTATCTGTTCCTCCTGTTGCTCCTTCTTCAAATGTCACTATTTCTTCTATATCATCACTTTCTATTACTACTAATTCTTCTTCCATGTTACACCTCGTTTTCTGCAAAAGTCACTTCGCTTTCTACTTTGAAAGTTCCTTTTTCAATTGTTTTTACTGTGTCTCCTTTTATTACTTCAATGTCAAAAACATAGTCTCCATAATCTAGCTCGTCCGTATCAGAAGGATTTATTGTGAAATAGTAATAGTTGTCGTCTTCTCTATAGATAATATCTGTATCCAGTCTTTTCTGGAACAAATAATCTTTTGAATAATATCCTGTTTTTACTGTAAAAAATATTTTGTCTGGTTTTTCTGTTATGACTTCATTATTTGTAGTTCTTCTTTGAAATTTAAAACTTTTTGTATCTCCTCTAATTATTTCTATATTCATAATTTTCTCCTTTTATTTAGCAATATATGTTACCATTTGTGCTATCTGATTTGGTGTAGCTACATTACTATATGCATAAGATATATATATATTTCCATTACTATTACATTGTATAGAAAATCTTTGTCCATAAGCAGAACTAAGCATTACAATAAAATTTTCTAATGGTCCATTTTCTTCACCTAATTGTCCAAGTATAATACTTTGTTGACCTTGACTTATTTGCTTAGCTAAAGTCGTTGTATATAATGTTACTGTAATTACTTTTCCACATTTGTAAGCTCTTACCCTTATATTGTATTCTGTATTTGTCGTGTCTAAAATTTTTATAGTTTTTGGCGAAATAGAATTGTACCCTTCATTCTCTTTTACTAATATATCGTTTTCTACAGGTGCTTCATATTCTGTTGCACTATCTCCAATTTCTACTTGTAATTCTTCTAAAGCTAAATTTTGTACTTCTTCTGTTACTGTAGCTACATTTCCTGCAGCCACTCCTATGAACAAATAATTAGCTTCTAATGTTGTTTCTATTGTAACCTGTTTTCCGTTTGCACTATCTGAAACAATAGAATCTATTATAGTTGCATTAGCCGCTGGATATACATTAGTAGTAAATGCAATTAACGATAAATTAGAATTGTCTGCTTTCCCTTTTTTTCTTGAAATAGTATAAGTGTTTTCTCCACGTATCGGAACTACTACATACCAGCCAGATCCATTGTTTCCAACAACTCCACTAGAACTCCAAAGTCCATTCATTACTTCTTGCTCTCGATAAAGATTTTTACTATGTTGTATCCAAACTTTTTTTCTATTGTTTTCTGTAGGTTCTGTTGAACTTACTACTACACCAGAATCTTTTGTATCAGCTTTAATCAATTTTTGCATTTGATTTAAAGTTACGTCACTTATATACGGTGCTTCTCCATTTTTAAAATTTATATAAACATCTTCCTCCACTTTCTCACCTCATTCTTATAAAATATAAAAACCATAAAATAAAAAAAACTAATCGCTATTTTGATTAGCTTTTTGACTATTTTCTTTATCAATTTCATAATTCTTTAACTTTTCTTCCACTTTATTTATTTTACTTTTTAGACTTTCTATCATTTCTTGCTGTTCTTGTATTGCTTTGCAACATAAACTTATAAAAGAATAATCATCTACTCCTGTGTTATCTTGACTTGTTACTTCTTCTCTATATTTGTAATTTTCTCCTATTATAAATCCTATATGTTTTTTATCTGTATCTTTTTCATGTTTTAAATTATATTTATATATATCAATATCCTTTATTATAGATAAAGCATTTTCAAATTTTTCAAAATTTTTCTTTTTGCTTTCTAAAGATGTTTGTGTTAGTGTTGGCGTTGTTATTCCAGAATAAGATACTTTTGTAGAACGACCATCATTTCCAATAAGTTGCAAAAAACAATCACTTACTTGTGAAACTAAATCTATACTTCCTCCATCGTTTAGTATTGATATTCCGCTTGTACTTATACCATTAAGCCAATTGCCTACTTGCATAGATACTTGTTTATTTGTATTTGATTGACCAAAATTAATACTAGATGGACCTAATGCACCACTTATATTTTCACTATCACTTTCTGTTTGTAAAGTTCTAATTATTAAATTATTAAAATAATTATTTATTAATGAAATTATTGAAGTATAATTTCCATTTTCATCATAAATTGCAATACTTTTATCTTTAGAATATGGGTTAATTTCATAAACTCCGCTAAATGATAAATATCCATTATTAGCAATTGCTCTTGTTATATATAGTAAATCCATTGAGTTTAATTTTCCATCTTGATTAATGTCATATTTTTGCATTTCTTCTGAGGTTAAAGTGCCTTCACCCATTATATAATCTATTAATTTTTGTCTATCTTGGCTTGTAAAAGGACCTATTGTTTCATTTATTTCTGTTTCAAAACTTACTGCTTTTCCACTTATATCAATTTTATCTGCATTTATTGTTATTTTTTCAGCAGATTGATTAATTTTTGAAATAATTTCATCTTCTCCAACTTTTTTACTTACCTCTGAATTTATTTCTGAAGCTGTTTGAGTAATTGTTGAGCTTAATTCTGTCACTTGATCTTCTAAATCATCTGTTGTTGCATAAGATGTTAATTTTTCATTTACACTAGTTTCAATTTCTGTAGCCGTTTGTTTTATTTGACTAGATGTTTCTACTTTTGTAGCTAATACGTCTATATAATCATTTTTTATTACATATTTAGCAGTATATTCTAACCCTTCGTATTCTTTTATATAAATATAAGTATCTTCGTCAAAGGTCTTCAAGGTTATATCTTGTAAATCTTCTACTACTTCATTATCTAATTTATATAGATTTAAATTTTCATCTACCCCTATTTTTCTTGTAACAGTAGTTTTTCCATTTACAATATTTAGTTCATCGTATACATCATTCAAGCTTCTTAAAGGTTCACTTAGCATTACATCTATTATTTGTGCTTCATCGCTTATTAAATTTCTATTTTGTTTATCACTTATTAATGTGAAGTGGTCTCCTAAAGGTACTAAAGTGTTACTAGGTACCAACGTGTTGCTAGGAGTTAGATAAATAAATTTATCGCTATCCCCTTTTATTTTTAGGTTTAATATATATCCTTCTCCTTTTACCGTATTTTCTAAATGTATCTGGTTTGTGGCTGTTGTTTCTCGACTAAACTCTTCCATACTATTTACTTTTTGAGTTATTCCATCTACTGTTTGTTCTACTTGTGTTAGTTGATTTTCAAATTCAGTTTGTTCTTCTATTACATCTTGAATTAAACCTTCATTCTTTTTTGCTAGTCTTTCTACTTTTAGCGTCTTTTTTTCTTCCTTACTTGTAACTTTATATTCTGTGTTCGTTTCTTCTGGTGTATTCGCTTCTATATCACTACTTATACCAGTATTGATTGTTATATTTGCAGATAAGTATATAGTTTTATATGTACTTTCTTCAGTATCCTCTACTTCTATCAAGTCACAAGGTTCAAGCCACATAACGCCCACATCTGAACCTTCAAAAGAATAATATTCTAATCCTTTTATCTGTTCGAACATTTCATCTATTACTTGTTCCCTTTGATATTCAACAAATTCATTTTCATCAAATCTTATTTCACATCTGCCATTTTGAGTAATACTTGTGTCATCTTTGGCCTCAACATTATCTTCTACATCTCCTCTACCTAAAACCAAGGCATTTACAGGTCCAAATTTTTCTTTAATTGTCAATCCTGTTAGATAACTTGCATCTAATTTTTCTACTGGACTGTCTACTAATTTATGCAAGTACAATTTGTTGTCTTTTATAAAAATTGTGGTCAATGTAGATTGTGCTACTTTTTCTAATACATCTCTATATGTTAATTCTTGTGCTGTAAAATAATCCTCATCGACCTCTAATTCTGAATTAAAAAAGTTTGTAGAATATAATTCAACTCCACAAACTTCACACATTTTTTGTATTAATGCTAACATTGTACAAGGATATGTCAATTGTAATTCAGATTGCTTAAAAGTTTTCATGAAATGTATCATTTTATCATATCCTGTTACAACTAGCTCTGTTTTTCCCTTGTCATCTTCTACATCTTTTATGTAATAATCACCTAAATCAATGTATTCAAAATCATTATTTACATATATCTCATATTGAAAATTAACATTCTTATCTTTCAATTCTGCTGCGTTTTTAACAGTAATTTCAATTTGTTTCATTATAGTTTTAAACAAATTACCCTCAAAACTATATTTTAATTCTTTCGCAATTATTTGATTACTTTCTTTTAATATACTGATTGGTATATTATAATAAGTAACATCTGGCACAAGCCTAACTTCTTGAGCTACTGTTTCTTCAATAATAGTTAGTTTCACATTTTGTTGTTTTATTTTTTTTGTTCTTATTTTTAAATCATTACTTACACTTCTCATGTTAATTGTGGCCTCCTATCTATTGCAGTTAAAGTTACTGAAAAACCTTCCCAGTATCCTCCGCAGACTAGCGGACTAGATTTTATAACTGCTCCATTATAGAAGTCTTCTGTGAATAAATCACCTTGTTCGTAATCTCCCATATCCTTTTCTAAAGAAAATTGAACACCCTCTAAAAAAGGATGTTCAAGCAAAGTTTTTATTAAATTATATTCTTCATCTGTTACTATTCCAAATTCTATTTCTAAAGTAGTAAAGTAACCTATAAATGTACCTGAATAATGGCCATCTAATGTATTCCTTCCTGTTCCATCTCCCCACAGAGGCTCTGGACCAGGAGTCATTTTGACTATTCCTGGTACTGTAGTTCCATTTACTATTAATTTAGGTTCATACATTTTTTAGCCTCCATTCGTTGCAAATTTCTTCTTATTTTTTACTTTTTCTAATCTTTTATTTAATTCATAAGAATCTATATATAAATTAAAATCAAAACCTAGATTTCTTAGTAATTCTATTATTATATTTAATAATTCTATAACTTTATCATTATTGCCTACTCCCATTTCTTTGTTCGCTTGCTTATATAAACTTAAAATTTTATCTTCTGGAGCAACAATTTCACCTTGGTGCCTATTATCACCAATCATTGCTAATTGTGGTGTATTTGCTTTTACATAACCACCTTCTGCTAATCTTGGCAAACTTACTCGACCTAATTGAGGAATATTAAATCCAAATTTATTTCCTCCTATTCCTGGAACCCACTCTGGAACCTTAAAACTTAAATTATTTAGAGCTCTAGTAGCACCATTTATACCACTAACTATTCCATTAACCATACTTTCAATTCCACCAAGAATTGAATTTATGACACCTCTTATTGTATTCCATATTCCATTAAATATATTAGTTACTGTATTTTTTAAGCTGTTCCAGATATTATTCCATGTCGTTTTTATTGAGTTCAAGGCATTACTTATTGTGTTTCTTATTCCATTAATTACATTACTTATTGTACTTGTAATGCTATTCCAAATATTTACTACTACTGATTTTATAGCATTCCATATAGCATTCCATACAGATTTTATAACATTCAATACTGTTTGTATTACTGCTGATATAGTATTTATTGCAGCTTGGACAATTCCTTTTATTGCTTCCCATATTCCAGAAAAGATACCTTTTACACTCTCCCATAATCCTGTAAAGAAATCACAGATTCCTTGCCATGCTTTCTCCCAGTCTCCAGTAAATACTCCAACAATAAAATCTATTAGTCCACCTAATGCTGTCCAAAATCCATTTAAAATATCACCAATAGCTCCAAAAACACTCATAAATGTATTACCTAGTGTTTCTAATATTGGAGCTATTACTGGAACTACATTTTCAACAATCCAATTAATAATAGGAACTAACCATGTATTCCACAACTCTGATAATCCATTTATTATTTTTCCTATAAATTCAAGAAAACTATTTACCATTGGTTGTATGTGCTCAGTCCATAAAGTACTAAATTTTTCTCCCCATTCATCCAAAATAGGACTTATATTTTCATTCCACACAGTTAATATTGTTTCTAGGATACTTGAAAATCCATTCTTTATATTTTCTACTGCTGGTGAGATATAAGTATCATATACCTCCCAGAACTTAGAAAAAGTCTCTTGTATTCCTTGTCTAATTGTTCCTAATACACTTGATATTGGTTCTAGTATTCCTTGCAATGCTTGCTTGATTAAATCTTTATTTTCATTAATTGGCTCAGTAATTATATAAACTAAATCATTTCCAAACTGCATTGCAATTTCTTGTACACCTAAAAAACTATCTGTAAAAATTGCTAATAAATCTGCAGTTATTTGTTTAGCTGTATCTCCTCTAAAAACGCTAAATATATCAGCTACGGTAATAGCAAATTGCCCTGATATTTCTGAACTTCTAGCAGAAATATCAAATAATCTAACTAAGTGGTCTTGTAAGTCTTGTTTATTTTGATTTAAAAACTTATCAATTCCACCCAATAAATTATCTGCTATCGTTACTCCTATACTAGCTATACTTCCATCTATTCTTCCCCAATTTAAAACTACTGTTTCAATCCAATTATTAGCTGCGTTTAATACTTCTGGTGCTGTAAAGATATCTATTAAACTTTGCTTGATTCCATTTATTTCGTCTAATAAAGTAGAGAAATCAAATTCTCCAAATCCTTCTGAAAATCCTTTTTTAAATAAGTCTATTAATTCATAAGCTTTTTGCATAAAAGCATTCATTTCTGAATTAGCTTCTTGCATTGTATCTGATAATGAATTTCCAAAATCTAACCCGGTACTTCCTCCTGCTCCTCCACTTCCAGATGAATCGCTATCAGAATTGCTTTGTAATATTTGTGCTGTATCAAAAGCTGCTAAGCTTTTCATGTCTTTAGCTGCTTTTTTTGCACTACTACCTATTCCTGAAACTGCGTTTGAAGCTGTATCTGCTGAATCTGTTACACTTGATAAATCTGTCGCTACACTTCCAATACTACTAGAACTATCAGATTTTTTGCCTGTAATAAATTCTGTAAATGATTTAAAGGCATCTGCTAAAATTTGTAATTTAGATATTACCCAATTTATTCCTTGAACAATTGGTGTGAATAAATTAATAAATCCCTGTCCTAGACTAGCTTTTAATTCATCAAATCTTAGGCTTAATACTCTCGTCTGATTAGCCCAGCTATCACTTGTCCTTGCAAAATCTCCTTGTGCTAAACTTAGTTTATCTAGAACAAATTGATATCTTAAAGCTGTCTTTTCTTGTTCTGTCATAGCACTAGTTGTTTTTCCAAAACCATTTGCCATAGCATATTGGTCTAGTGCCGTTTGTGTCATTACAATACCAAGGTCTTTTAAAGTTTCTGTTTCTCCTGTAAACACAGATTTTAATTTTGTAAAAGCTTCATCACTACTTAAGTTATAGAAAGAAGCTACATCTCCTACTAAACCTGTTAATGTTTCTGACATTTCTAAAGCTGCTTGATTATTAAAATCAAATGCCTTGGCCATCGCTCCAAATGTACCAACATACTTTTTTGTGACTGTTTGTCCTAATCCAAATTGTTCTATTGCATTTTGTGCAAATCTATCTACTTCACTATTTAAATTTCCAAAAGTAACATCTACGACATTTTGTACTTCTGCTAAATTAGAACCTAATTCTAAGCAACTTTTTGTAAAGTTTACAACTGCTCCAACTGAAAAAGCAGCTATTGCAGCTTTACCTATACTTTTTAAAGAACTTTCAATGCCACTTTTTTGTACTGTATTTCCAGCAGTTTGTATTCCTTTATTAAAAGGATTTGAATTTAGCAATAATTCAAAGTCTACTGCTCCAACATTAGTGCTCATACCTGCTTTTCCTCCCTTTACTTTTTTATAAATTTTAGAATTGCAGGTATTGGCTAACTACTCACTATCTTTAGTCGTGTTGCTCACTCTGTCATTTTTTACATTTAATTTTACTATTTCCTTACATCTTATACATTTTATTTCTCCAATACAGATATCAGCTTTTAATAAAAGTTGATTACATTTTGGACATCTTATTTCTTTCATTTGCTATCACCAGCCATTTCTTTGAATGCTTTTTGTAAATCTGTAATAGCCTTTTTAAATTCTTCTTTGTCCATATTTTGAGCCATTTTCATCCTATATTTCCATCTTATATTTTTTTGTTCTTGTGTAAAGCTTTTTAATCTCTCTTTGTCATCTTCGCTTCTGATTTGTACTATATTTCCTAATGGTGTTTCTCCCATAAGACCAGAAATATCACTACATAGTTCTGCCCAATCCATGTTATCTATTTCTTTCCTAATACTATATCCATATTGAGTTTTAAGACTAGAAGCTATTAATTCCCAATCTTCTTCTAAGTCATACCAACTTTCACTATTTGACTGATTTTTGAAATCGTTCTTCCATTTCCTCATATGAAATCTCATTTACTTGTGCCATTATTGCTATAATAACTACTTGTAATTGTTTCACAGTCATATCCATTTCATAAATATCTTTTTTTGCTTGCTTTCCTAAAAGTAATTCTATTACTTCAAACATAGCATCAAAAGAATTGTCCTTTTTAAATATTTCTTGAGCTTTTATCATTGTTTTGGCCCCACAGTTAACTGTATAGGTTTTTCCTTCTGCTATTGTTATTTCTTGTTTTTCTATTCCTAATTTATCTGCAATATTTAAATTCATGTTTTACCTCCTAAAATTTATAAAAAAATAAAGGGACAGTTTGTCCCTAATTTTAAGTTGATTCTTCATCTTCTGCTTCTGTATATGTTGGTTTTCCATTTGACATTACATCAAATTCTAACGGAATAACTGTTGTAGAATCTCCTCCGCCCCAATTTGTTACATTGAATACGGCTCCTTCAAATAATAAGATATCACCATTTGGAAATGTCCATTGTAGGCATCCTTCTGCATCTCTACCATTTTTTAATGCTAAACCTGCTACATAATCATTTCCAGCATCTCCATAATTTCTTTTTCCTGATACAGAAATAGTAATTGATTTTGCAGTCATTAACCTTCTAATCCATCCTTTTTGGTCGAATGGATTCCATTCCTCAACTGTATTATCTAATGCAACTGAAAAACTTACCATATCTGCTATCTCATTTAGTGATTCTTTACTAGCACCAACTTTAAATTGATTCTCATATACTGGATATACTCCTGTTTTTGTTGTTCCTGGCATTATTTTTCACCCTTTCTATATAATAAATTTAGTTCAATACTGAACTTGTAAACTCCATTTTCATCTGAACCTAAATCAATAGGTCCATCATATAAACAATTGATATTACATTTGTAATTATCAATAAAAAAAGAGCTACAATCTAGTAACTCATAAATATCATTCGCCTTTGTTTCGGCTGTATTATAATTTTTCGTCCATCTCAATAATAATGTAATTGGTAATATTCCATAACTTTGCAAATTTTTAAACTCTGATAATTTTGCTAAATTTCTTCTATTAGAATATATTGCTATTGCTTTTTCCTGATTATTATCTATTTTCCCAATATACCATTTATCACAGTCTTTTATTATAGTTTTTAGATAATCTTTTACTTTTACAGTTTTTAATCTTTCTATCATTTTGTTCTCCTTCTTAACATTTGTTGAAAATATTTTATTGGTAAGTTTTTCTTTCCTCCAGATATATAATCTTCATACCAATACTGTTTAGCATTAGGATTTTTAACTTGTTTTATATTTATATCTGGGTCGAAGTAAACTTTTCTTGCATAAGGTGTATCTGTAACTAATCTTGCTATACCTTTTATTATTCTTTTATCATCAACATATGTGCTATCATTTTGCATAGTTCCTGTATCAAATGGCATTGTTTGACTTTCAATTAAATCGGTTTTTACTGCTTCTGCTGTGTCTAATAAAGCTAATCTAGCAACTTCATTTATCATATTTATATTTTTAGTGTTGTAAGTTATTTTCATATTACATCAACTCCAAAGTTGTATGATGAACACTACCATCTGGATTTCTTGGTCGACTTGCTTGATATATTTCATATTTACTTTCATTTACTATTTCTTTTCCATCAATTATAGTTATGATATTGCTTACTTCTCCGCCACTTATCTTTTTAATATTTGGTGCTATATCTCCAAGCAATATTACTTTTCCTACAAGTTCAACTTTCTGTCCATCAGCAGTTATTATAATTTTAGTCTTTTCAACAAATCTACATTTTTCTTTTTCAAGATTTAAAGAAGTTAAAGGCTCGCCTTCTTCTGACAAGCCTTCTTGATATAATTTAACATCACATTTGTTATTTAATAATCTTTCTAAATGCTTAGGATTTAACCTTTTTATCATAATATTCTATTAGTTAAACCTGTTCTTCTCAAATAAAAGAAGGCTAATTCAGATATGTTCAGTTTGTTTGCTATATCGGTAGATTCTTTTTTATTTATTGTTAAATCTCCACCAATACTATAGCTTTCTACATCGTCATCATCATAAATGCCTTCATCTTTTATATAATCAGCTTGTAAGCAAGTAGCTTTGATTATTAAATCCTTTTGTTGCTCTGTTAAATTATTAAAACCTCTCTTTTCAATTCTTGTTAATGTAGCTCTGTTAATATCTATTGAAGATAATTCTAAATATTTCTCTATCTTATCATTATTTAATGATCCAGAACCATATTTTCTATAATCTTCTTCTGTTGCATAAACTGTTATCATTTGCAACACCTCTTATTTTGTATCTTTTTTAACTGTTTTTTCATCAGTCTTTACTATTTTTTTTGAATTTTCTTTCGTTTGGACTTTCATTTTTTTATATCCTCTAGCCTCATATTGTGCTAAATCTTCTTCTTCAATAGATAATATTACATTATCTTTTTCTATTCTAATTTTTGACATATTGTATTACCTCCTATGTAGATTCTTCGTCTTCATCTTCTTCTGGTGCTGTATATGTTGCTGTATCAACATCAACATATATAGAATCGATTTTATTGTTTTTACCATTTGGAAATACAAATGTATCAGATAAAGAACGGTCTTGATATAAATATCCGTCACCTTCTGTATGTGCACCTGGTGCAAAGTAATAGATACTTGATATTTTAGGAACACATTTTACTGTTAATGGAGATGCTATTAATACATTGATTTTATGTGATGTACTTGCTACTGGTGCAAATCCATCTGTGAAATCAAATTTATCATAAAATCTTTCATCATCAATAACTTCCATTAATGTTACTCCATCAATATCTGTTATTCTTGTTTCTAATCCAATTCCACCTTCTGAAATTTGTGTCATTTCGATTTTTCTAGTGAAATCTGTGCATTGCTCTAATAAATCCATAATAGTTGAATTTACATATGCAATTAAAGCACCTTTTCCAACATATCTTCTTAATTTTCCTGCACTAAGCATTGCTTTTAATTTAGAATATACATTTTCTTTTGTGTATGTAGCTATAGCTGTAGAACTATGATATCCATCTAATTTTTGTGCTTCTGTAGCAACCTTAGAGAAGAAATATGCATCCATTTCAGGTACTTGTTGTGTTTTATGAAATACTTCTGAAATATTTTTAATAGATGCTGTTTGATTTGTTTCATCTACATCTGCTTTATCTACTAGGAATTGAATATCTCTATCATGAGATAATGTAAAAGGAACATCTTCTTGTGTAAAAGTTCCTTTATTCCATCCACCATTTCTGCTATGTGCTTTATATCCACTTGTACTCATTTGTGTAAAATGGAATGTTTTAGCACTTAACCATTTTACAGCTGTTGTAATAAATGGGCTAATTAATGATTCTTGCTCCATAATTTCTAATAGGTCTGGAGACCATACCTCTGCATAATTTAATGCCATAATTAATCATCCTTTCTTAATTAAAATGAATTAAATCTATTCCATCTTTTTTTTGGAATAGACTTCTTTGTTTTTTGACTTGCATTTGAAGTACTTTCTGTTGCTCCAAATTTAAAGCCTTTTTCTTCTTTTTCTTCCTGAATTGTATTTTTTAACTCTGGAAATTCTGCAATTACTGCATTGATTTCATCTTCTAGTTTTTTAGAATCTAATACTCCATTTTCTAAAATCTTAGAAGTATCAACTAGTCTTGCTGCTCTTTCGACTTTTTTAACATCTACTCCTGCTTTGGCCATAGCAAGTGCAATCTTGTCTGTATAGTCTACTGTAGCAACACTTTCTTCTTGTTTTGTTTCATCTTGTTGCATTTGAGTTTGATTTTCTTGAACTTGTTTAGATGTTTCGCCTTGTTCAGCCTTTTCGGCACCTTTGGCATACATTCTTCTTATAAATCCATCAAGTTCATCTTGATTTTTGAAAACTATAGAACCATCCTCACCCTTTTGAGCTACTTGTTTTTTAGTTTTCTCACCCTCATTTTTGTTTTCAGTTTTTTGCTGTTGATTTTCTTGAGCTTTATTTTCTGTTGCAGTCTGAGTATCTGCATTTTGATTTTTATTTTCGTCTTCCATGTTGGAACCTCCCCCGCTTAAAGTCCGTCGACTATAATTTTTGCAATAAAAAAAGAGCCTTTAAAGCTCTAATTTTAAAAATGGCACAAGTTAATGGATTTGAACCACTACAAACAGTTTTGGAGACTGTTGTGCTACCGTTACACTAAACTTGCATATAAAAAACGCCTACATCTCTGTAAGCGTCTATTTCTTAAACATAATATGGATTCGGTTTGAATAATAAGCTTATAAAATCTATAATAACACCTATTCCACATAACCCAAATGTAAATAAATATAAAATTCCCATTCCTATTTTTCCTTCATAGAATTTATGTGCTCCTAATATACCTAAGAAGAAACATAACAATAATGCTACCCATTTGTTTTTTGGTTTTCCTGCATATCCAGCTGTTGTATTTTGAACTGTGTTAGTATTTGTATTGTTTATAACTACATTTGGTTGATTTTGTTTTAATTCTTCAACTTGTCTTCCACATTTAGTACATATTACTGCGTCTTCTGGTATTTTTTCTCCACAATATTTGCAATATTTTGTTTTAGTTTGTGTATCTTCCATAAAATTTCTCCCCTTTTTATTATTTTCAAGGAAAGTATATTACAATATTTTACAATTTTCAAGTGTTTTTTCTATTTTTTTCCAATCCATTTTAGTTGTATCTTTTATTATTTTTGTATATTCTTTATTATTGATAACCTCTTTTATTGCTTTATTTATATAGTTATTATTTAATTTTATAATATCTGAAACATCTTTAAATTTTTCCCAGTCTTGTGTTTGCTTTATACATTCCAAATACTTGTCAAAATTTGTATCTTGTAAATTTTTCATTGTTTTTGTCATGTAAATTAAATTAATAAACAATTCCATATCACTACACATTTATTATTAGCACTCCTCTATTATATATACAATAATATCCTTTTGATTTTATTTTTATTCCATCAATACCATCTAGCATATATAATAATGACCTTTCATTCTTATAAAAATTTCTTAGATT
Organism: uncultured Clostridia bacterium; assembly: GCA_944388805.1. Taxonomy (GTDB): domain Bacteria; phylum Bacillota; class Clostridia; order TANB77; family CAG-508; genus CAG-269. The sequence continues at coordinate 17,728 of CALXKE010000068.1, forward strand.
TTTAGGTATTTTATTTAATCTTTCTTCTACATCTTTCAAATAATCAAACTGTTTATCAAACTCCAATATTTTTGCATTATTATCTATCTTTGCTTTTATTACCTTATTATCTGTTTTTCCATATAAAGATAATAAATCATTTTCTATATCATTTTCACCAAAATATATTCCTCTTCCATAACTACTTCTTATACTTTCACTATATTGTATAGTTCCTCTTATTGTATTTTCATATGCTTCTTGAGCAGTTTTACCATGATATGAATGCAATACTCTTATTATTTCTTTTCCATCAATTCTTTTGTATTGTTCTTTATTAACCAATTGTGGTAAATTATTCATATTTAGTAGTTTTGATGTCTTTTCTTGAATATTATTTTCAAATGGGTCATATTTTCCAAACGGTTTATAATCTTCTAAATCTATATTTAATTTTTCTACTAAAGTTGCAGGAGTATATTGTCTTACATCTTCCTTATCTTCCATTTTACTACTTTCTATCTGTTTTTGCAATTCATTTGCTTTATTTTGATAAGTTAGTACATTTTCAGGTAGTAAGCTTCCTAGTGCTAACCTTTCATATTGTCTTTTTTGTCTCTGTAATGCTTGTGTGTATTCATCTTCATGCTTATTATTCAATGCTTGTGTCACTTCTTTTGGCTCTTCATTTATATCTGGATAATATGTACTAGAACCATGTTCACATCTTGGATGGAATAATCCACCTTCTATTGCTGTACTTAAAAGTGGATATTTTCCATCTTCTTTCTTTCCACCTGACCATACATCATCAATATATACTCTACCTTGCCAAGGACTACATTTATCGCATGCTCCACTATGTTTTGAAATATAAACAAATGGATTTCCTAATTTTTTTCGCATTTCACCTTCGCCCATTAGATTAGCTCTTTTATTTGCTGTTCTAATAGCCATATCACAGTAATCTGCTATATTATGTCTTGAACCGTTTGAGTATTCTATACAATTAAATCCCTTTGCTAAAAAATCTTTTGTTGCCATGTCTATGGCCTGTTGTACTGTTTTAGCTCCCGTATTAGCATATACCTCTGCTTTGTATATTATTTGCCTATATTGGTCATTTGCCATTCTCAAGGTTGCATATTTTACATCATTTATATCTTTAGTTGTGCTTTTCATTAATGCTTTTATTTTTCTATCATTTAATCCAAAAAAAGACCCACTTAATTGTGAATCTTTCTTTTTTATTTTACCCGCTTTTATAGCCTGTTTATTAGTTCTGCTTGCACCTTCTCTGAATTGTTTTTTCATTTGTATTTTTGTTGCATATTTTATATCTTGATTGTAATTTTTAAATATTTCTTGATTGTTTTTTCTAAAATCTTCTAATTGCTTTAATTTTAAGGCTTGCCATTGTGGCCAATTGAATCCTTTTGTTTTTTCATCTTCTTTGTGACTCCATAATGTTCTTTTCATAGATGATATTAAATCATTTTCTATTTGTTCAAATATTTTTTCAATATTATAATCATCTTGCATTTAATCACCTACTCTATAGGACTCATTATATTGGGCTCTTCTTTTTGTATTATTCCACTTTCTTCTTTAAGTCTTTTTATTTCTGTTTCTTTTTCTTCTTTAGTTTTATTTGCTCCATACATTGTATCTACAGACATTTCAACACTCATTATGTTCTGTCCTGGTCTAGCTTTTGAAACAGTTTCCACTATTGCTTCAAATGATGGATTTGCATACTCTTTAAAGTCTACACTAGCCTCATATTCTCCTGCTGTTTTCCCTTGTGCTAAATCATAACATTTTAAACAAGTTACCACTAACTTAGGAATAACTTTTTCTAATACATCTATTACTTTTCCTCTGGTATATTGTGTTGCTTTTTCCTTTTCTCTTTGAGCATCTGCATTATCTAATTTCTTTACATCTATTCCTAATGTGCTAGGACTTATTAGTCCTTGTAAACACAAGTCTAAAGCTGTAATGTAGGATTGCAACATTCCTTCATAGTCAAAGTCACTATTTTCCCTTGTTATCTTATCACTTTCTGTTTCTGATGTTGAGTTTCCTATTTTTGCATATCTTCTGTCAAACGTGTTAGGTTCTAATAGGTTACCATTACTATCAGTCGGAATTAAATCTTCTGGAATATATGTTATTGTTCTATTATCTCTAATAGCATCCACCCATTGAGACCAAACTTCGTCAAAACTATCAAAAGCATCTAATTTCTTTTCTAATATACTTTGTCCTCTGCCTTTGTATTTCTTTGATTTATTAAACATCATAGGTATTGCCATGCTAAAATTAACATCTGTTGGTTCTTCTAAATCTGCCGTTTCTGGTATTGCTCTATAATCATCCATTAAATGTTCATTCTTATATAATTCATATTTAATTCCATCTTTAGAATATCTTTCTTTTAATGTATATGTAGCATCATCTTTCTCATAAACATTATTAAATATAACTGTTGTTATTCTTCCTCTTGTTCTTTCATATTCTACTTTTGTTCCTGCATAAAATTCTATAATAGGATATTTACTTATATCTGTGTCATAACTAATTTTAAATGCTCCATCACATTCTACAAATACATCTATTATTGCTTGCTTTATAGTTTCTTTGAAATCATTATCTTCTGCTATATCTTCCCAATTTTTTTGAGCATCATTATCATTTTCAACAGTTATCTTATTAAAACTATCTACAATGATATCTGCCAACATATCAACTATCATAGCTGGTAGTCCTGTATGTATTTTCCTCATTTTTAGGTCATTTGTTGTATCTGATGCCCAGAATTTAGCATTTCCCATCATATCATCTGTTTGTGTATAATATTGGTGTAACTCTGATGCATCTCCCCTATACCACAACAAATTTCTAAAACAATTACCTTCAAATGTATTTGTTTCTTGTATTGTTATGGTATCACCAGGAGCAGGCACAATGTTTAACCAGTTTCTAACTACATCTTTTAATTTGTCATTTAACTTGCCCATGTTATTCCTCCAAATCTTCTACTATTGCAACAACTTCTGTAATATTCACTTCTATAAAATTTTTCATACCTTTAATTTCATACCCAACAATTCCTCCTGTTATTGTACTTGTAGTTGTTTTGATGCTTTCTGCTTTAACTTTAAATGTAAGTCCATTTTTTAAGTAAAATGTATATGTTTTCATTTCTTATTCCTCCACATCATCTTTAATTAATTTTCTTAAAGTTTCCCAATTTCCAATTTTCTTTTTGTATGGTAACCAAGCATATTGGCAACCATTTATACTGTGGTCATTTGCATCTTCTGGCTTATTATCTTCATCAAATGAATATACATTACATTCATTGATATAATCTGTACATTTATCTACAATTAAAAAATCACCAGTTTGCAACCAACTTTCTTCTAGTTGCACTCTAGTGATTATTTTTGTTTTCTTCCATGCGTTTTTAAATTCATATATTAAGCCATTTTGCCTTTTAGCTTTTTGAGCTTCCATTATAGTTCCCTGGTCTGCACTATCTATGAAACATGTTCTAGCAAATCCCCATTCATTCTTAAATTCTTCCATAAATTCTACAATCCATTGAACTACATCACTTGGAGCAAATGGTACTGTTCTATCTTTATTGTTAAATGTTCTTTCTTTTAAAAGTACACATTTATTGTCTACTGTTATTCCTATTCCTTCTAATGTCACTTTATCATGACTTTCTTTTGAGTACGATGTATCACAACCAATAGAAAATATCTTGAATTTCATTTTCTTTGCTTGCTCTACTGTAATAATATTTTCTGGTTTTAAATTGAAGCATAATCCTGTTGCTTTTCCTCTTAAACCTAGTATTTTGTTCTTGTACATCTTTGTTCCTATTGGTGTTGCATCTATCTTTTCTTGTATATCTTCTTTTGTTAATGTAGCATTATCATTAAAAGTAAAATACCAATGTACCCAGCCTTTTACATGTGGTTCTTTTAGTTCTTTTAGCAATTCCATTGGATAATCTTTTTCATATTTTTTTATTGGTCTACTTTTGTTTATAAATTCTTTATATATATCAAGATTAGGATCGTCTGGGTTAGATGTAGTCATCATATACTTGCATCTGTGTGTAACCTCTCTCATAAACTCCATATCTGCTAAATTTACTTCATCTAAATATACACAACCAACTTGTCCACCTAATACTTTTTTCCATCTTTTTTTATCGCCATATCCACATACATAAATTATTTTAGTTCCTTTATTGGTTTCATATTCTATATGTGGTAATCTTATTTTGTCTTTTCCTTTTGGATAGTATTCTGCTATACCTTCAAATTGGTCTAGTAATCCATTCTCAGAATTTATTATATTTTTTTCTGCTGTTCCTACATCATCTCCAGCAATAAGATGAAATCTTTTGTCAGAATCAGCAACCATACACATAAACTTAAATATTCCTACTGTTGTTTTTCCTGCTGCTGTTGTTCCTTCTAAAAACTCTCTTTTACATTTTGTCTGTAAGAACTCTTTGTATTTTTGACTTAGTTTCAGCATTATTCATCATCTACACTTTGCATCTGATTTAGTATATCTGATATAGCATTTTTCTTTTCTTCTTTTTCTTTTACATTTACATCTAACTTATCATTAAATATTCCTAGATGCCTTCCTAATAATTCAAGAGCTTTCGTTTTATCTAATAGCTTTACCTTTTGAGTATCTCCTATTTTCTCTCTATCATCTCCATAACCATCATATTCTTCTAATGTTTCTAACGATGATATTGCTCCTGCTGTTTCATCATCTATATCTGCTATGTTTTTCAATTGCCCATTTTCTGTATACAGTTTCCTTATATCTAAAAATGCTATTTTTGCTAATTCTTTTATTACCATATCTTGTGTTACTTCTGTTCTTTTTTCTATTTGTTTTTGCTTTTTAGATATGTATTCTTGAATGTTAGCTTTTGTTAGCAATCTACTACTATTTGCTCTTGCTGTTTCATCTTTCTTACAATTTGGATAAGCAACCTTATACGCTTTAGTTGCATTAAGGTCTATTAAGTATTCATCACAAAATCTTTTTTGTGCATCTGTCATATAAGATTACTCCTTTCTCTTATTTATTCATAAACGTATATTTCAAAGCATCTATCATGTCGTCATTTAATATTTGTTTAGATTTATTTTTATATCTTTCTACTATATCATTGATAAAATCATTGCTACTTGCTACAATATCGCATATTACTTCTTCATTTATGTCCATTACATTATATAGACCATATTCCCAGATATAACAATGTGTTAATTCATGTTTTAATGTTCTTATTTTCTGTTCTTGACACATATCTTTATTTATATAAATAACATGTTTTGATTTAACAGTAACTCCAAATACAAAATATGTTTTTTCTTGTGTTTCTTTTTCATATAATTCCTTTAATTCATTTTTGTCTTTTTCTTCTATTTCCCATTCTGTATTATTTATTTCAAATTTCATAACAATTCTCCTATTTCTTTTTAGTTTGTTTTATAATTGTATCTATAATTGCAATCAAAACAAAAAGAGTAAAAACTATTGCTAATACTCCTAAACAACCTAATATTATTTCTAAAAATATATTCCACATAACTTATACCTCTTTTCCAGTTAAAGCATCTACAAGTTTAACTATTAAATATCCATCCCATACATAATAACTTCCTATTCGTAAAAGTTTTTCATCTTTTACTTGTATCATTACTCTCTTTTTTTCTTTTTTAATGATTCCATTTACTCTTCTCATGCTTGATGTTGAGTTGTTACAATCATATCCTCTATCATTTAAGTATTTTACAACCATTTTATTTTTGAAGTCTTTTACTTTATCTTCTAATCTATCAATTCTCTTTGCTTTTAATCTCATTTTATACTAATCCTTTCATAATCGGTTTTAATTGTTTAGCTGTAATATCTGTGTATTGTTTCTTCTTCTTCTCAGGTCTGCTTGCTCTCTCATACGGCTCACAATACAAAGTTCCGTCTAATTTTCGTCTTATTTCACAGTCTTTTTTCTCTTTGTCTTTACAATTACTACATATTTCTTCTAAAAATCTTTCATATGTGTTTTTCATATGTTTTTCTCCTTTGGCTTGGGAACTTAGACTCGAACTAAGAATAACAAGGTCAAAGCCTGTTGTTATACCAATTTAACTATTCCCAAATATACAGGAATTGCACTATAATAAACTAGTATTTACAAGTAATAACATCAATTCTCACTTGTATTTATAGTACATTTCCAGAAACCTTTTCTACTTTTAGTAGATAGGTAATTTATTTCACAATTCTTTAACTATATAGAACATAGTTAGTAATTGTTGAAAACTATAGTATTATTTCTAAATAAAACTTAAATCTATGTTTTCGTATTCAGCTCTTTCTTCCATAGTTTTTAAATATGCTTGCATATATGCTGATTGATTTCTTAGCAAATAAACTGGAGAATCTAGGTCAAAACCTAATGTACCTGCATCATATTCGTTTAGCATATTGTTTAATTTACGAACTCTTATCAATGTTTGAGCATATTCTCCTTTAAATCTATCCTTGTAATCTTCACTATTCATTAAATCAATAGTCATTTCCATTGTTACTTCATCTTTTTTTGCTTCTTCCATTTCTATTCCTCCTAATTAAACTAAAAAGAGCAGACATTAATATTAACATCTACTCTTCTTGAAAAATAAAAAAATACTTATAAAAGGGGATATCCTTTTTAACTTTTTGTCTCTTAGAGACAATTCTAATTATACTTAAATTATACCTTGACACTCTCAAAAAATCCACAAAAAACTATCAAAAAACTATCTAATTTCTATCAAAAAACTATCAATTTTATTTTATATGTCCTAATGCTCTTGCAAAACATATTAAAGCCTGGTATTGTAATCTAAAATATGTAGCTTGTGGAATGTTTAATTTTTGGCATATATCATCGACTGTATTTCCTGGTAGTAGATACTTAAGCCTTATAATTTCTTTCATGTCTCCTTGCAATCTTTCAAATACTCTCTCTATTGCAAATATTTTTCTTACTACCTCTTCTTCATATTCCATAAAATCTTCAATTATAGAATGTCTATAATCTTTATTTTTGAATCCCTCTTGCCAATATCCACCTAAGCAAACAGGTTGTCCACCTAATCCAACTGCTTCAATCCTTACAATCCAATCAGGGTATTTTCTTAAATCTGATATAGTTTTTCTTTTTTCTTCTTTGCTTAATTGCATATCTTCTGTACCTCCTAACTATTTCTTTTACTATTCAATTCTTTAATAATCTTTTCTAAATGCTTTTTCTCTTGTAAAACTTCTATAAGTAATTTCTTTAAATCTGCGTTTTCTGTTTCTAGTAAATCTATTTGCTTATCTCTTTCATCTATCATCATTAAAATTAATATGTCTTCTTTATCTTGTGTTTCTTCTAGTGTCATATTTCATCACTTACTTTCTTCTTTATCTTTTTTACATATTTCTTCTAAAGCATCACAAATTCTTGATGTAATGTACATTATTGTTACTGATATTATTAATATTATTAAAGCTAGATCCATATTTACTTTTCCTCTCTTTCTTTAAAACATTTTGTTTAATTCTCTTTCAACTGTATCTATATCTTCTGTTTCCTGTTCTTCTAATTGTTTTTTTATTTTGTTTACTTCTCGTACTAGTTCGTTGATTTTGTCGTACTCAATATTTGTTAAATCAAATCTATGTTTAGTGTCTGTATATTTAAACTCATTATAAGATATTTTGTTTAGTTCTTTTATTTCTTTATTCATTGGTTATTCCTCCTTATTGGATTACATTCATTTTACATTTTTCACATTGTGCCCACAAATGTCCGTTGTACGTATTTTTTATTCCGCTTGCTTCTTCACCACATATAGGGCATTTGAACTTATAAATTTTTCCCCTTTCTTTTATTTCACTATCTGCTACTTTCATAAATTTTAGAAAATCTTGTATTTCTTTATCTTCTATTTCGTTTTTACTACTCATCTTTATTCTCCTTCCTCTAACAATTCTGGGTTGTCCCACATATTCCCGATTATTTCTAAGTTTTCAAACATATCAATGTTGTATTTGCAAAGTGTTTCGTTGTAATTTATTAGTTTTACAACATATCTTTCTCCTTCTGTTCCATCTTCGTTTGGTATATAATAATAGCTTTTTACTATATCTCCCTCATATATTTCTTTTCCATTTTTATCTTTTAGTCCTGTGTATTGTCCTATTGTTTCTTTTTCTACATCTGTTCTTACCATTTTGTATGGCAAATTCCAGTCTGGCATATATCTTGGGTCTGGGTATACTATCCAATACTTATCTTCCAAGTTTTTTTCAAAACATTGTGGTGGTGCTGGTTCTTTAAATAAACCTCCATAAACCCATTCCCTTGAGTCTGCTTCTTTTCCTCTAAATTTATATTCTCTCATCTTTCTTCCTCTACTTTCTATCCCATTTTTACTATTGTTATTTCTGGAATTGTTATCCTCTCTTTTTCAAAAATTCCCATATACTTGCTATCATATGCTCTTATGCTTTTATCGATATAAACTGGTATTTGTATCTGTCTTTTTTCTCTTACTTCCATAACTCCTACTGTATCTAATATTGTTTCTATCCATTTTATTAATTTTTGATTTTCTTCCATTGTTTTAGTAGATATTTTTTCTAAATTATCTATTTGTTTGCTCCAATTTCTTTCGTTTTTTATATATCCTTCAATTTCATTGTTTAAACTATATATTTCTTCTTCTAATTTTTTTACTTTTTTTCTATTAAATATATCCATTATTCTTTCCTTTCTGCTGTATAACAGTTTGCTTTATATAATTCTTTAGTTAATATTGTTTTTATTTGATAATCTACAAAAGTTTTACAATTTCCATAATACAAATAGCAATAGTTTTGTCCTTTATCTATTTTGTGTATTCGTTTTCCATTTACATAGTCGCCTACTTCTACAACTTCTGATAGTATCTTGCTGTGTTTTGCTATAACAGCTCGAACAACATATTCTGCTCCATTATAAATTCTTATTGCATAATTACCACTATCTGTTAATTGAGTTACCTTTCCTATAAGTCCATTAAATGTTCTTACATATTCTCCTACTTCGATTTCCATTTTTCACTTTCCTTTCTACGACAATTTTGTCGCTCTCAACCGTTATTTGTCGCTTTTCTTTCAAAATATTGTTTTATGCATAATTTGCATTTTCTAAAATTTGTAGGTCTGTTATCTTTTAATTCATATGTACAATGTGATTTTTTACAAATAGCATTGAAAGCAATATCTCCTAATCCTCCTATCATAAAATCTGCCATTAAATCTATTTGTCTGTTTAATCTTTCTATCTCTGCATTCTTCTCTGCAAGCTCTGTGTTTTTCTGCTCAATCTCTGCAGAGTTTTCTTTTAGCATATTTAAGACTGTTTCTATATACTCTTTTTTAGTTACTACAAAGTTTTCTATTCCTTCTCTTTTAAATTTTCTTATTAATATATTGAAATCTATCTTTTCGCCATTTGTTAACTTTTCTATTGCTTCTTGTTCTTTTGTCATTGTTTGTCCTCCTTATACAAGTTACTTTCTTCTAATTCCCATTCATATTCTGTGAAATCTCCATCTATTGTTCTTAATCTTGAGTCCATTAAATCTACTTCTTGAATTAATACATATTCATTTTCTCTTTTATAATAGAAAAATGGTTGTTCCCTATTGTTCAAAATACAATCAATTAAAATATTAAACATTTCTTTTAAGGTTATATGTTCCATTTAATCACTTCCTTTTCGTCCATCTTCGGCTAGTTTTCGTCCGACACATTGGACAATATTCAACATCAAAATTATTTTCTGTTTCCCATTTTTTATCTTCTTTATTCCATCTATCAACAGAAATTCTTATCGCATAATCTTTGCTATAACATTTACATTCTTTTCTAAATAAAAAAGTAAAATATCCATATTTACAACCTTTAAGATAAACAAAATCTCCATTTGGTTTTTTTACTTCATAAATCTTATTTTTTATTAATTCTGGATGATTGTCTGTCTTAATACAAATTACTTTATCTCCTTTTTTAAATTCACACATATTATTTATTTCTCCTCTAATAATTCTTCTAAAACTTCTGTTGCTAATTCTCTTGCTAAATTTTCAACATTATCTTTTCCATTATTACCACCAGATAATTTTAGTTCTTCTATCTTATCTTTTACTTTTTGTTTTGGTATGCTATTTTCTATGACTTCTTTCGCCATTTCAACAAACATATCTTTTCGTTTATTTTCTTCTTCTAATTCTTGTATTCTTGCTAAAGCACCTGCTATTGCCAATTGATTAGATATTCCTATCCAATTTGCATTTTGTGGTTCTGTTAATTTCTCACATCTTTTTATATCTTCTTCTACATTGCTCATCTTCTAAATCCTCCAAAAATATTTTTTACTACATCTGGCAAATCTGGATTGTATAACATACAACCTCTACAGTCGCTTTCTGTTACTTCTTTCTGTTTTGCTATGCAGTAATATTCTTGTTTATTGTTTGTTATTCTTATTACTTTTGCATGTTTACAATTCATTTTTTACACCTCTTTCTATTATCTTCAAATTCTTATAGTAAAGATTTCTTCTGTCTCCATCTATGTAACTTACTCTTTCATTTCTTTCTACTTTTCTTATAAATAACATTGCTTCTAATCTAGGAACATCTATTGTATATCTCTTTCCGTCTTTGTATATATCAACTTGTATCATCCATCTATGGTATCTCAAGCTTTTTAGCTTTCCATTTTTATCATTTCTAATACGTCCATAATTGCTTATTGAATAGTCGAATTGTGGTATCTTTTTCCATTCTTCTTCAATTATTACTTTGTCTGCCAATCCTTTTACAATCCATTTAACTTCATCAAATATTTTAAATTTTGAGATTTCTTCTTTTAGTGTTGTTATACTACGTTGTCCTGTAAAACTTTTGATAAGTTCTTCAAATACTTCTTGATCTATTTTTCTTTTTTCTTCTTGTTGTTCTTCCTCTATTACTTCTACTATTTCGTATCTATGACTTATCAATAAACTTCTGTCATGTTTTTTTCTTGATAGATAACTCCATAAAGTATCTTTGTTATAATTTAAAAATTTTGAAACTTCTGACATTGTTCCTATGTATATACATTGCTCATCTTCTTTTAAATCATATATTCCGTATTCCTTAATTTTAATCATTCTCCTTCTGCAGTATGTAGACTGTTTCTTTTAAGCTATCTATCTCAACCTGGTATTCTCGAATCTCACGCTCTTTGTTTTGTAATTCCATATAGTTTATTGCTAATCCTATATACATTCCTGCTAGAAACATAACTAGTATTATAAATGCTGTTTTTATTTTCTTTTCTGTTTTGTAAACATTTTTGTCATAATATTTAGTCTTTTGCATTTGGTACCTCCTCAATTTCTAAAATTACTTTACTTTCTTTTCCATATTCAAAAGTATCTGTAAATCCTTTTACATAGTTTCTATTATCATCTTTTAACTTACCTGCTTTTACCATGCTATCTAATATGAATTTCTTAGCAAAACATACATTGTCCAAATCTCGTTTTTTGTTCTCCTCAACCCAATGAAAATGGATTTTAATTGGATTTTGATATTTAGGTAATAAGTTTATATACCAGCCAATATCTTTTTCTACATTCTTCTTCATATTTGCTCCTGCGTATCTGTTCTTTCTGCATTCATTTATGTATTGATTCAAGCTAGGTAATCTAAACGGTATTTCAATCTTGTTCATCTTTTGCCTCCGTACATTTTAATTTTTTTATTACTCTTGGATTGTATGTTCTTTCTTTATTGTTCTTTTCTAATGTTCTTAAATTCTTTAATACTTGTATAATGTCTCCTACAATCAGCTTATTGTTATATTTATCTGTAAACCCTTTTAATGTCATTACCTTTGCTAGTTCATCTTTATATTGTCTTCTTTCTTTTAATACATCTCTTAATACTACAGCTACTTTTGTTAACTCTACTGCATTTAGATTTCCTAATTCTAATTCATGTAGTAAATCATTTCTTTCTAATTCTACTCTTCTAATTTCTTGTTCTAAATCTGTTTTTAACTTATCTATATTTTCAAAAAAATTTTTCATTTCAATTAAAAACTCTTCTTCCGTTGTCATATAATCTCTCCTGTATTCCCAAAATTTCTTTTATTCTATGTCTTGGATCTATTGCTAAAACACATTTTGCTTGTCCTGTAAAATTTGGATTTTCAAGTTTGTTGCATCCAAGACACAATTCGTTTTCTATATTCTTTTTACATGCTCCCCATAAATCTTTCATAAGCTACTCCTTAAAATATTTATCTATCTTTCTTGCTATTGACCACATATCAACTGTTATGTATTCATCTTTTGCAAACTTTTCGCCCATTTCTGCAGTAGGTTTTTTATAACAATAAAATTCTTTACATATCAGTGGTCTAACTTCGTAAATCAAACATTTTTTACCGTTGTAATATGGGCAAGTTAATCTGTTTTGCATTACCAACATTTGAGTTTGTGGTCTTATTTTATTTTCAATTACATATTTTTGTATTGTATCTAATTCTTTTTGGCTTATCGGAAGTAGATTTGTACAACATTCTCCACATTTGCTACAATTTCCGCAAATTGAATTGTCCGTTATTTTTACATTGCCATTAACTATTGTATCTATAATTTCCTTGATTGTTGTTTTTACTAACATAACTTCCTCCTCTAATTTGTTCTTGGTATATGTTGCATATTTTCTGCAATCATATCTGCTAAATAATATCTTTTAAAACTTACATCTTCTCCAAACCTATTTTTCTTATGTTCCCATTCTGTTTTAAAGGTATATCCTTCTTTTTGTAGTTGGTCTATTCTTGCTCCTAGTTGCATTACGCCTAAATCTTTGTAAGCATCCCAACTTGTTATACTTCCAAATTCTCTAATGTAATTTATTATTCTTTGTTTTTGTGTTATTTTCATTTGTTATCACTCTCCTAAATATTAAGTTTTAAGCTTTCTAAAAAATCATTTGATAATTTTATTTGCATTAACAACTCTTTAATTGTATTTTCTTCATTTCTGTTTACATATTCTCGTGTAACTGTTTTCAAAATGCCTTTCAAACAATTTTCAAGTGTTGTATAATATCCTAAATCCTTATATATCTCTTTTCCGTAATTTTCACTTTTAGAGTCTTGTACTTTTGTTTTTTCTTGTAGTACATAACAATTACTATTTGCATTTATATAAAATCTATCTGTTACTTTTACCATTGTTTTATTCCTCCTCTTCATCTAGCATTCTTTTTATTAATCCTTGTTGTTCTTTTAAATCTCTTAGCATTAGTAAATCGCTAGTTGCTGGTATCATTTCTTCTTTTTCTATTTCTTTAATTGCGTTTTTCTTATAAATTTCTATTTGACTATTTATCATGTCTAGTCTGATTTTTAATTTATCTTTAATTGACATTGTTTCCTCCTCCATTTGCGTATAGAAAATCTAACTCTCCACTTGAATATTCTCGACCTTCAAAATTAGTTTTCTTAGTTTCTTTTTGATTGTTAGAATATCCATTCCATGTAAGTAGTTTTTGTTTCCAACTTTTTACTTGATTTCCTTTAGAATCTATCCAATTTCCTTCAGTAAAATAGTTATAAAATTGTTCTGCATTAACAGATAGTTTCTTCTCTGCTACATAACTTTTTACTTCTTCCAAAGAAGGTGGAATGAATTTCTTTTCTCTTTTATTCTTTTTATTTTCTTTTATATTATCTTCTTTTCTATTAGGAGCGATTACTCGTCGAGGACTCGTCGAATGTTCGTCGAATAATCGTTGCATTGTTTTTTCGTCATATTCTGGTATCTTGCTTTCTGTTGGTCTATCTATCTTTTGCCAGGCATTCCAGTTATAAAGGCTATAATAACTACTTCCGTCACAAGAGTAAAAGATTACGGACATATTAGAGCTTATCTCTGATAAGGTTTTATCTATGTCGGTACTTCTAATACCTTCCTCATAAGGGAATAATGTAGACTTTAAATATACTGGATTACTTCTACCTCTACCTTCGTCATCAGCAAGAGAGAATAAACCGATAAAAACCAATTTTCCTAAAGTAGATAATTTACTAAAATCTTCACTTTGCCAAATATTGGGGTCTATCATTCTCTTTCTTGCCATATTACCCCTCCTTAATTGATTTCATAATATAGTTATATGCATCTTCTGCACACTTAAAAGGTTCATTATATATTTGACTTCCGCTAAATCTTATAATTTCATATCCTGCCATTTTCAAGTCATATTCTCTTTCATTATCGTGCTTTACTTGTTCTTTTGTTTTTTGATGAAATTCATGTCCATCACATTCAATTATTATTTTTTTATCTGTATCAAATCTATTTACATATTGATCTTGTTCAAAATAAAAATCTACTATATATTTCTTTTTTTCTACTTTTATTGTTACTTGAGAAAATAAGAAAATATATTCTTTATTTAGTAATTGCATATATAAATCAAATGCTGTTTTAAATATTTGCTCTATCGGACTTTCTACACTTTCTCGAATTGTACATGGAATTATATCTTCCCTTATATTGTTTACTAGTAATAATTCCTGCACTCTTTTAGGTAAATTTAAAAATTCATCCAAATACCAACTGCAATCTTTTAAACTTTTTTCTAATGTTTCATCTTTGCGTTTCATTTTGCTTTCTCCTTTCGTAAAAAATTAAGGGATAAAACTATTTTGTCTTATCCCTAGATGTATGATTTACCATATCTTTTTATAAAATCTTCTTTTGTTTTGTTGTAGTATTCTTGCCACCTTCTTTGCGCCATTCTTTTTAGTTTCAAATCTAATTCTTTGTTAAAATGCACACCATAATCGCTTAAATTGTGCCAATCTCCTCTTAACCATAGCCATAAACCATCTTGTTCACTTAGCTTTCTATTCGCTGTGCCTTCAAAAACATGGTGTTTATGCAAGTTATATGTAGTTCCTGTTATGTAACATTCTTTTTTATTTTGTAATATTGATTTAGACATTTTTAGCTTGTCCCCATTCTCTATTTAATTGATTTTCTAGTATTCTTAATTTTAATTTAGTACTATTTATACTTTCTAAATTAGCCTGATATATTGCTTCTTTTACATCTCTGTCAAATCTTAAGTTTGCTACCTCTTGAATACCATAAATAATTTGATTTATTAAAGTTACAGGCATACTTTTTTCTTCTCTTAGTTTTAATGCCTCTTGCCTTAAACATATCTTGTATTTTCTCTCTGCCTCAGCTAAATTAGTTCCACTTTTTCTTAATTCTCGTACTGCAGTATCTAATTCTCTTGTTAGTTTTGTTATTTCTTCAAATAAATCCATAGGTTGCCTCCTAATACTTACATTTCCATTTTTCTGTATATAAATCAAATAAGTTGTACTGTTTTAGCCATTCTTCAAATTTATGCAATATGCTATCTATAGTTTCTGGAAACATATCTTTTGTATATTCTTCTCTAAATACATCTCCGTGGTTCTTCATCAAATTTATTTGTTATTAAATAAACCATTTTTTTAGCTTCTGGTACCATTTCTAAATAAATTAAAGTTTGATAATTATTAAAGAACTTGCCTACTTCGTAATTTTTTGTGTATTTATAATCGTAAATAATTCCACCTTTTAAGCAATCTATAATTCCATATAATAAGTAATCTCCATGCTCTTTGCTGACTTTTACTTGATATGATCCATTTAATGTTTCCTTAAAATTTTCCTGCATATATTTTTCATATTCAAAACCTTTTAAAATACTTTCACTGGGTTCAAATTCTGCTTTATTTAATACTTTTATAAAATCTTCTAATGTTCCATTTTTAATGTTATATTGCCAGCTGTTTAGCAATGTAGGGGTTATATAGTATTTCGCCATATCTATCCCTCCTGTATTTTTTCATACTGTTGTGTTTCCTTGTTCCAGTGCATATTTAAACTTTTTAATTTTTCTAAAAATCTTACTGATAATTCTTTTTTACTAGTTAATTTGTGTTCTATTGTTTGCATCAAGTCAGATACTTCTTGAACATTGTCTATCGTCATGTTTTCAATAATTGGTACATACTTGTCCATTACTGTTTGATATTCTTGTCTTTCTTTTTCAAATATCTTACTTTCTGCTTGTATGTTTTTATCTGCTTGTTCGAATAGTCTTGTTAAAAAATCGTTTGGTGTGTTTGTATCTAATTCTGGTATTGTATACATTCCTTTTATTCCAAAACTTGATTTAGCAAAGTATCTTTCACAGTTATCAAACCCTATTGTTTTCTTATTGCCTCTCATTTCTATAAATCCACCTAGTTCAACATTTTGCCAAACTGTATTCTTTGTACTTCCTTCAACTAAAATTCTTAGTTTTGTTTCCTCGTCTTGTTTTTCTTCTACTGCGTGGAATATAATTACACAATGTTTCTTTAATTCGAAATATATGTAATTCATAAATCTAGTAAATTCTCTACCTACTGCTCCATATCCTTGTAGACTTAATGTTCCGTCTTTCTTAGCATTCTTAATATCATTCTTAATAACATAAGCTTTCATTAAGTCTAATAGCTTTCCACCTGTATCAATTACTATTGTTTCATAATCGCTTAAATCTCCTTTTAAATCATTCAATAATTGTTCGTAACTTTCTGGTTGTATATAATCCTTTCTTACACTTGCCATTACTCTATTTATTCCAAAATCTACATCTATTAGTAATGGCTTAGGTGCTGACAATCCTAATGTTGTTTTTCCTATTCCAGGATATCCTGCTATTAATACTCTAAATTTATTTGTTTCGTTAATCATTTCTGCTGGTTTTTTAATCATTTTCATTTCCTCCTAATCTTTCAAAAATTTTATCTTCATACCTTCTGTCATCTTCTTCTGCTAAATGTTCTAAGTAATTGTCATATTCGTCATTTTCTATGTAGTCTAATTCATCTAATATCATTCTGTTTTCTAGCATTTTCATCTTCCTCTCTTGATTTCTACTAAAAATTTTGGTACAATTAAGTAGAAATCGTATATTTATGTATATGTTTTGAGTTAGTTAATGGGTTCGAAGTTATTAGCTAACTCTTTTATTTGTCTTATTGTTTCAAAACTGTTATTGTTTCTATAATCAAATCCATTTGCTATAACACTTATTTGTGCTAATTTGCTTAATAAATCTTTAGTTGCTTTTTTGTAATTATGTACTGCTAAATTCAGTTCTTCATTTTCATTTCTTAAATCTTTGTTTTCCTCATACAGTACTTTGTTTTCTTTGTCTAAATCAATTATCTTTTTGCCTTGATTAATTACTGTTTTTGTAAACATTTCTTTTCCTCCTTCCTAATAAATTACTGTTCTGGTACATGCCCAGATAAAAAATATTACTGCTGTTATATATAAACTGCTATATACTACTGCTCGTCCTATTAATTCATAAATTTTACTTTTCATTTGTATCACTCCTTTCTTTTATCTAATTACTCAAAAATCTTTGTTCCTTCTTTTTGAAGAATTTCTTTAAATTTATCTACTTCTATACAATATCCTCCAAAATTTGTTCCATATTTTTTACAAAAGTCTGTTGCTTTATTTGTATTTACACGATATCTTTGAGCAATTTCTTTAGCATAAATTAATTTTGGTAGATTCTTACTATTTTTTAAATCTTCTAAATTTTGATTAATCGTTTTTAAAAGATTTATTACTTCATCTTGCAATGTAATCACTCTCCTTTTTTGTGTTAGTCGCCATCATTTTACGTGTTGCGTAATATCTAGTTAAAAAAAATATCTATTGCTTCCTCTTTTGATAAATTTAATATAGAAAAAATTTCTGAAATATCTGTTAAGCTAAATTCTACTTCTTCTGAAAATCTTCTATAAATATAGGCTTCGCTTTTGCCCCATTCTTTTGCTAAATCCTGCTTTGATATATTTTTCAATTTCATATAGCTTTCTAATTTTACTATTACTTTTTTTCTAGTATTCACTATTTCACCACCTTTTGTTACGTGTTACGTAATTACGTTATACGTAATATATCCTATTTCGTTTTCTTTGTCAATACCTTTTACGTAATTTTTTTATTTTTTTCAAAAAAATATTGCGTATCACGAAAAAATGTAGTACAATAATTTCATGGGAGGACTTTTTATGGAAGAACTTTTTGCACAAAGATTATCTGAATTAATAAAAAACAGTAACTATATATTAGCTGATATGGAAGATGCTGTCGGAAAAAAGGCTGCTACCATTTCAAGGTATGCATCTGGAGAAATAAAGGGCGTTAAACGAGATACTATTGTAAAATTAGCTAACTTTTTCGGTGTTTCCCCTGCATGGCTAGCTGGATTATCAAATGAAAAATACTCTAATTCCAAACTAGATAAATTCGGTAATTCTGTTGTATCTATTCCTCTTCTAGGTTCTGTTAGAGCAGGTTATGACTATCTAGCAGAAGAAAACTGGGAAGGGACAAAAGAAATAAAAGAAGACTTAGCAAAAACAGGAGAATTTTTTGCTTTAAGGATAAAAGGTGACAGCATGTTTGAAACTTTATGGGAAAATGATATCGTAGCAGTAAAAAAGCAGGACTATGCAAATGATGGTGATTTAGCTGTTGTTTTAATAAATGGAGATGAAGCAACAGTAAAAAAGATAAAAATATTAGATAATGGAATTAAATTAATACCTCTTAATAGAAGAATCAATCCAGAAACGCAAGAACCATTTTATGAAGATATGTTCTTCAGTAAAGAAGATATTGAAACAAAACCGGTAAAAATTATTGGTATTGTGAAACAAATTATTGAAAGAAATTTTTAAATAGGAGTATTTTATGAAGCAATGGGTTTTAAAAAAAGAAGTATTATTTTTCATATTGTTGTAACTTATTTTACTTGTGGGATATGGGCAATAATTTATTTTTATTGTAAATCTACAACTTCAATAAAGAAAGATGTCAATAAAGAGGAAACTTATGCCGAACACGTAAATAATTATACTCCTACGGGTGATGAAAAATTAGACGCTTATTATGAAATAGAAAAACAATATTTACCTATATTAATGAAACATTATAAGAATGTAGAAAAAATTAATATGTTATATACTGTTGCGAATAATTTATCATTACCAGATAGTCCTCAAATGCAACAAGTCATTGGTTTATGTTTGGAGGATATTGAGTTAGCTCCTCAAATATTAGATTACTGTAAAAAAATGGCTAACCACTACAATGAAGATTTAGAAAATCATTTAATAAATTATGTCACTTTTCAAAGATTAGTTATAATATATGAAAAACAAAAAGAATATCAAAAAGCAATAGATGTCTGCAAAATGGCCATTGAACTTGGTTTTTATAAAGATGGTACTGCTGGACAAATGCCTGGCAGATTAGCTAGACTTATAAAAAAAGTTAATCAGCAAAATATTCAATTAAATAAATAAAAAGGAAAAATGTGACTCAGTTGGCGACTAACACATTTTTCCCACATATAAACACTATTGAAAGTGATTACTTCTATATTATACAATATAGAATCCTTCATTTTCAATAGTTTATATACAAATTTATTAAAAATGGAGGATTTTTTATGAATAATTTAAAAGAAATAATATTAGAAGATATTAATACTACAGATATTGTTAAATTTAAAAATATAAGTGACTTAAAAATATATTTTAAAACTAATAAATCTATGACTGATTATATAACTCTTAACGAAAAACATATCTCAGACGAACGAGAATGCCCTTTAATTTGTTTTTTTGTTGAACATTGGAAAATTACATTTATATATAAGAAAAAGCAAAATAAAAAGAAAAAAGGAAATGGACAGGGTAGTATATATTTTGATAACACTAGACAGTGTTGGGCAGCTCAATACACATATAATGGAAAAAGGAAACCTCCCATTTATCAGAGAAAAACTGAAAACAAAACTCAATTTATTTCTAGGTTTAATGAGATTCTAGCAAGTATTAGCAATGGTACTTATATAGAAAAAAGCAAAGATACTCTATATAATATCTTAAAAAGACATATAGATCAGAAGTATAAAGATGGATTAACAAAAGATAGAGCTTACAATAGAAATCTTGCTACATTACAAGCTATTGAAAAAACTTGTTCTAATTTTATTAACAAACCTATTCAAGATGTTTCTGTTGAAGATATTGAAGATGCTAAAGAAGAAATTAAAAAATATTCCAAAACAGTTATTGACAAAATTTGGTCAATGCTACAAAAAGGATTTAAAATTGCTACTGCTAGAAGAAAAGTTTTATTTAATATTATGGATGATGAAACATTGACGAAACCAATTTCTGAAAAGCCTTTTGAAAAAGTTACTCCTTTAACAAAAAAAGAAGAAAAGAAACTTAATAAAATATTGGACAATGAAGAAAGAAATCACAAATATAGGAATATAGTTAAATTAGAATTGATTACTGGCATGAGAATTGGAGAAGTATTATCAAGAACTTTAGATGATGTTACTCAAAATGAAACATTTTTACATATTCATAATACACTAACTCAAGACAAAGATGAAAATGTAATTATAGGAGAACATACAAAAACATATAATAAAACAACTGGAATTGACAATGGGATTAGAGATTTTCCAATAGATTCTGAAATTCGAGAAATTATTAATGAACAAAAATCTAAAAAAATTACAAATATATATAAACTATTATTTTGGGATTATGAAAAAAATACCTTTGTTACTCCTCAGGAGGTTAATTCTTGGTTGCATAGAATTAATAAAAAATATAAAATATCTAAAAAATTGCATAACCATAAATTAAGACATACAAGAATTACTCGTTGGAAGGAACAAGGTATGGATTTAAATGCTATACAATATTTTGCAGGACATGTAGAAGGAAGTAGTATAACTAATGATGTATATATTGACATTTCAAAAGAATATGCATTAAAAGAATTAAAAAAGATAAATAAAAAATCTACTGCATGATAATTGCATGATTTTACAATATAAAAATGCTTAAACCATTGAAAAATAAAGGTTATTTATAATGCGTTTATGTCCTGGTGCACCA
>CALXKE010000069.1 GCA_944388805.1 uncultured Clostridia bacterium
AATCATGAAAAGTTTAATGAAATATTGTGAATGGGAGGGGCTCAGGTTAACACATCCTACAGAGTTTGTAGATGAATATACCAAGTATATGTGCGACGTGGACAATGTACTTAATTGTCAATGTTGTCCAGCAGGATACGGAGAGTACCGTAGCTGCGGGCAGTATGTTTGCTGGGTGAGTGTTCACCTAAATTATATAGCAAAAGGAGGAAGCTGAGATAGAACGATATTCCTATTTGTATGCCAAAATAGATGAGGCCCTTTTATAGGGCCTCATTTTGGTGTTAGACTGTACGGAGCATTTCCTTTTCTTCTAAAGCGTTGAAAGGCTAAGAATTTAAGTTATAACGTGTATTTGAGAGGACGTTACGCAAAATCGAACATTATCGGAGAACAGAATTAACGATTAAGTTTCTTGTCCTCTCTTAAATATTATATTATGATTTAGGAATAATGCAATCTAATATTTTATTTCCTTCCGGTATATTCACTAATACACTTCCTTCTTCTCCACCTATTAATGATATTAATCTTACTGTAATATTAGTATCATTTTTATTTATGTAACTATTTACTGTTGCTGATCCTTTATTAGAATTAGTAGTAAATCCAACCGAATATGATATTGAGCCATTAATTAATTTTGATAAATTTACTAATTCACTTATGTTTTCAAAATTTACATATAAAACATCACTTGTAAAAGTGTTTGGATAACCGAATGCAGTTAAATTTAAAGTTTTTGCTAACCATACTTCTAATTTGTATATATTATTATTTTCCGATATTTTATAATAAATACCGCTTTTCCTATTTAATTTAACTTCACTAACCACATTATCCAGCCTTACCCAGTTACCCCATCCTACCTCAGGATTATTTGTTAATCTAAGGTATACTCCTTTTACGGTAGTTCCGTCACCACTAAATATTAATTGTGATATACCTGTTGTATTTGGGTACTGCCATGGGAACACAAAACAGGAAAATGCATTAGTTTCAGCGGATATATCTTCTGGAGCATTTGAAACACTGCCTTCACTGGAGATAGCATAAAATCCAGATTCAATAATTTTATTCATATCAGAATCATTCGGTATATGAATTAATTTGAAGAAATCTGACGTCCTTGCATTTCCAACTAACTCAGCATTATTTGACATAGTAATATTACCCGTCATGGTCCCACCCGAAAGCGGAAGATAATTACCTACTATATCTGTTTCGAATAAAATTTTATCCCAATTTGACCATGAAGTACTAGTCGAATTATAAATTCTTGTATAAATATTATTATAGGGAGTAGAAAAATATATTTGTCTAATATAAGTTGATTCATCTTTAGCTATGCTTACTAAAAACCCAGAGATTTTAACAGGGAAGTTTTTTGATTCCTCTGAGATTGCTACATTTGGTGGGTAGAAGTTTACGCAATTTGACTTTACATCGTTTAAATCCGAAATTTCGTTAATCGTTGTAACATAATTACCTTTTGAAAGTCCTGTGAATGTATCATTTAATTCATCTTGTACATTAATTTTTCCCGTCATGGTTCCACCGGAAAGTGGAAGGTAACTACCGGATATATCAGATAATTTTGATATTTTTTCCCAACTTCCAAATTCTATTTCATCCTGACTTAAAGATGAAAATCGTATATAAATATCTGGTGTTGGTCCATATTTAAAAAATATTTGTTTTACTATGTTACTGTTTGTACCAGCAATAACTACTAATACAAAGTTGCTCCCATCTAAAGTTGATGGATAATTCTTATCTCCCCTCGTTATGCCTGTTCGATAATATATTCCGTTTAATATTAGATTATTAAAATCTTGATTACCTGTTAAGTAAATCGTCCGGAATCTTGTGGCGGCACCGTCCAGATAGACCGTACCATTGTTTGGATCATCTTTTGTGTTCA
This sequence comes from uncultured Clostridia bacterium, assembly GCA_944388805.1. Lineage (GTDB taxonomy): Bacteria > Bacillota > Clostridia > TANB77 > CAG-508 > CAG-269. The sequence goes on from CALXKE010000069.1 coordinate 1,925, forward strand.
TCACCAGATTCCCCGTCATGGTATCTCCGGCTTTTTTCACGAAGGTATTATCAGATTCTGTCTTATCATAATAATTATCCAGTGCATTTTTAATTTCCTCCGCACTCGCCGCTGCATCTGCGGCACTGTCTGCGGCTGCCTGTTCACTGGCTTCTGCTGCCTCCTGCGCCTCTTCTGCGGCCTGCTGCGCCGCCTGTGCTGCGTCTCGAGCACTTTCCGCAGCGTTCTGCGCCTCTTCTGCTTTCTGCTGCGCTGCTTCTGCTGCGGTCTGTGCTGCCTGTGCTGCGTCTCGCGCGGATTCCGCCTTTTCCTGTGCGTCTTCGGCTTTCGCCTGTGCTGCTTCGGCTGCTGCCTGTGCGGTTTCTGCTTTTTTCTGCGCGGCTTCTGCGGCTGCCTGTGCTGCTTCGGCGGCTGCCTGTGCTGCCTCCGCCGCTTTCTGCGCGGTCACTGCATCATCTCTGGCAGCTTCTGCGGCTGCCTGTGCGGCTTCTGCTAATTTCTGTGCAGCTTCCGCGGCTGCCTGTGCTGCTTCTGCGGCTGCCTGCGCTTTTTCAGCTGCGCTTTGTGCGGCTTCGGCGCGTGCTGCGGCTTCTTCGCACCGCGCGATAGCAGCTTCACATTCTTCCAGTATTTTCGCGAAGGCCTCATCGATGATCTCGTAATTTTCCTGCATTATCTTTAACATTTCGTTAAAGTGAAATATGCACTTGTTAAGTACCTCATAGTAGGAAAGACTATCATCGTAAACTGTAGGAATGGATAACTGGGTCCACGCGAAAAAAGGTCGAAGTGGCTTTAAATATCTCATAGTTCCTCCTTTAATAGATTCCAAGGAAACAATCTTCCAGATCATTGATTATCATTAAATCAATGTTGATAAAGGTATCTCTCCATTTTAAAATTTCCTCGTTTGGAGAATTCCCGTCCCAACCGGTAATGATGCGCAAGTAGTCAAGTGTAGTAGCACCGACGAGGTCATGATTATAATCACGTGTGCTGTTGGATTTATCATCAAATTCTGTTTTGATGTTTTCCATCTCATTGGTAGTTGTTTCCGCGTGATCGGTGATTTCACTGGTAAAGTCGTTCTTTCTTGTAGTATTGGATGTTGTGTCTGTCTCACTGTGGCTTGTTTCGTCAATCGTTTCATCCTGATTTTCCCATCCGGTTTCCGACGCGTAAAGACCGTTTTCGATATCGTTCCATATTAGACGATTCATCGGTGTAGTAGATTCCGCTTTCTTTGTTTCCGTGTTCCGTGTCTGATTTCTCGTTTCGTCCGTTTCGCTATGTGTGGTTTGATCCGTTACTTCATCGGTATGATCGGTACGGTTTGTGGTATTTTCATAAATCTGGTTAACCGTATCAGTCCTATCGACGTTGGTATCCTGATGGTCGGTATAATCCGCTTCTTCCTGTTCTTTGCGATTCTCCTGAGAAGTTCCCTTGTTCGTATACAATTCTTTCCAATTTCTCGTCCAAAGCGGTTCATAGTCTAATTTGGTTGACTGATAAAGCTGATTGTAGTATGGCATAATCTCAAGCAGTGTTTGATGCAGACGCATCTTCCATATACCCACGGTTTCTTCTCCGATCTCGCGGAAATAATAGTGTCGGAGTATTTTTTGCGTCAACACTGGTTTATAGTTATCATCCCATATTGGAAACGAAAACGAAAAGATTTGATCTGCCGCATACGGAATAATCAACTCCGTGTCAGTTACCCAGTCAGCAGGAGCGGGCACGGAGGAGGTACGCTGCTGATTATATAGATATTCACAGTACCAGCGCACCATCGTTGTTACGCTACTCAAGTAGATCACCTCCGATGCCGTCTCCTAAATCTTCTACTTCGTCACCTTTTTGCATATTCATTTCAGGGTAAAATAATTCATCGTAAAGTTCAGAGTTAAATGTTACTTCTACATTTAAACCATATAATTTGTTAATCTGTTCGCACGCTCTCCGACGCGGTTCCAGACCGACGCGCTGCGCAATTTCGGAGTAACCTAACCCTGCCACTACTTCGTTAGATACTAATCGTTCTGTCTTTTCGCTGCTGGTAGCCACAATACCGAACGTATTGATCGCTTCTTTCCACACATTCATCTTTTGGACTTGTAATTTATCTGCGACAAACGGCATGTTTAAATTCATCACTTCAATGTTTTCCGTCGGTAACTGATCGCTTGTCAGTAAAAACGGCTCATACCCGAAGAATTTCTGCATCAAATTAAAGAAGGTAAGCCGTCTCTTTTCCGGTGTACGGATAAGGACCGGGAATTTCTGCAACTCTACATTACTTAACAAGTTCATTTCTATTCTTGTTAATTTTGTAGCAAATAGATCTGCTGTCGGCGCGTCTGGTAACCACGAATAGTTATTAAAGATCAACGCCGTTTTCTCAGTCGGCATCGTACGAAGCGTATAACGCGCGTTGGTTGAGTAGGCACTCACTTCTTTGGGGATATTATAAAATCCCATCTCTCCGCCGAGAGTGCACTCTAACACTAAGTAGCGCTCAAGATACTCATCATAATAAAAGACACATTTTCCATTATAAAATAGCACCCACTCTAAGTATCTTTGATCCACTCCTTCCGGTAAATTTTCCCACTTAAACCGTGTGATGCAAAGATTCCGAAGCCGATTGAAATAATCCGCGTAGATATGATTTTGTGTACGAAGCAGTGTTTTATCGTCATTCGAGAGTCCAAGATGTTTCCCCCATTTTTTCAATGACCAAGCACCCCCTCATTATTATTTAAACTATAGTTTCCTACATCTGTAGTATGCCAAAAGGTAATTCCGTTGGATAATATTTCCTTAATCTTTCTCATATCATTAACTGGTATATTACCAACGACCGAAGGACGCTGCATTTTCAGGTAATCCCAGTAAGGACGAGACAGCGGTGGCACTCCGGTAGCACAGACGCGGTATCCGAATTTCCAGAGATAGTCATCGATTTTCTGGGCATATCCCCAGTGGATATACTTAGAAACAAACCAAAAGTTTTGTATTCCGAACGCAACGTTTTGTCCTCCTGGATTCGAAGCTCCCCGTACGGTATCGGGTCTTGCGTATTCACTCGACACGGTTGCGAAGCTGGAAAGTCCTGCCTGTGCAGCGCCAAGCGCCACCGCACCTCCCGCGGCACCGGATGTTCCGGCCGACGGTGCGTTACTGGCCGAAGCACCCATCCCAAGCATACCACCGATAAAGTTTAACCCCATAGAAAGATCATTCTGTGCCAGCCAGTTCTCAAAGTTACCATATTTCCAGCTACACTGCGGCCAACCTGAAAGACGCATCGCATATTCATAATTATTGGTACGCGTCAAGTATCCGTCTGGGTAACATAAAATCGTGGGGTTGTTATTAAAATCCGCCCGGTACCGAAAACGTACGGTGCCTGCCCCGCCGTTCGCTACTTTATCCTCGTACCCGTCAAAGTCTTCCCACTTAAAGGTGTAGACTCCGCCATCCATGGTCTGTACTTCGAGATAATTATAAGGATACATGAAAAGTTTATTATTTTTCGGAACGTAACCCATAATATCCGTAACCCAAATCTGAACATCATCGTATAGACTATTGATCGTTGGTGTTTCCCCGGTAACCTCAATTTTTCCAGATGCCCCCGCCTGTACTCCAGGCAGCATCACGGACGGCAGCATGGTAATTTGACAGATTGCTCCGGCTTTGCCTTCCTGATTCATACGCTTCAACCACTCATTACAAGTGCTTACGTCCCCAAACGCGATATATTTTAATCCCTGATAGATTCCGGCATACTTGCGCCCCTCTACAACAAAATCAGATACATCGCAATCTTCCGTACAGCTTACTAAAATCACGTAATTATCTGTATTTGGCGTCGTTACTTCATCATCTCCCGCCCAAAGCGCGGACCCCGGTTGCATCCTGCGGACAAAATAGCGCGGGCCATACTCTAAGTTTTCGGCCAACACGTTTCTCCCAAGTCGATCATCTGTGACGTGCATACGCTCAATAAAGCTGCGTTTAATTTCAAAATCAAATAACCATGTCTGCATGACGTCAATTTCAAAAGTAATGGCGGTGCAATTTTCACTTATATATAAAATTTCAACAATGAAAGCATAGAACCACTTGCTGGAAAATCCCGCATTTTGATACATGATGTAATTACAATCATATACCTGATCCGCGGAGCACTCTAAAAAGAGTGCCCACTGCGGATTATTTGGTGTTAATCTTTGATACGTCAAATTATTAAAACTTAACTTTGTTTTTCCTAAAAAGTATGCGCTCTGTGAGCTCGCATCCGTAAATTTGATCGTATCCGTATAAGTGTTATCGAGCGGAATATCTCCCAAGAGCCGCACGTTCGTGGTAGGCGCGATCAATGGATTTATCATAATTTGCTCCTTATACCTGTGTTACCGTGTATGTTGCGGCTGCGGTTGCGTCCGGGAAGTATTCAGACTGTACCGTAACCTTTAACTGGCTTCCAATACGCTCATCACTGCCAATCGTCAGTTTATACGTCTGAGTCGTTTCCGTCTCGCTGACATAGGTAAGTGTCGTTTCTGTAGACTCGTTTCCGGAAAGCGTCCAGTTACATTTCGTATTTGGATATCCGGTCTTTGCCAGTGTTGCGGTGATGTTAAAGTTCGTTCCGTTATTGTGACTTCCACTGGTCGGTGCAATCGTAATATTGGTAATCTCGTTTTCCGCTGTAGTAAAGAGGATCGCCGGAGCGAAACGGGATACACTAAATACATTCCACTTGTGCAGAAAATAGTTCCAGTAAAGGCCTTCCGGATTCCGTACACTTTCGAACTGAAGTAACACATCATAAATCTGGAAAAATGTTTCATCGACAAGTGCTATCTTCGCACCGGTAAGTTCCCCGAAGTTATCAATCAGTACTTTTCTCCCCATGAATTCCGCTTTATCCATATTAAAAGCAGCTGCCAGCACGTTTACATCAATCATCGCGTCAATGGAAGTATCCATAATAATGTACTGTCTGGACTTATCCGAATAAGTCGGTACTCCCATCGGATTATATTTTGTGCTTAAAAATTCCAGCTGGTTACTATAAGATTTTACCTGTGTAACCAGATCGTGAATATTATCCGCTGACGGTTCCGGAATCTGTACTTCATAAAAGAACCCTTTATTTGCATATTCAACAATTAACTGCTTTGTAATTAAAAATTCATCGTATTCTGCGCCGGTGTAGAGCGACTGAATGATATTGTCAACTAAAGTGTACACTCCTTCCGCAGAAAGAAATGCACGTTCCAGATCTCGCCGCTGTACCGTCACTTTGAAAAAGTTCTTATAGTCGATCTTATGAAAAATACTTTTTACATCCGGAATGACGCGTTTCATAAATTCGTCTTCCGCCGTTTCCGGACTGTAAATTCTTGCCTTGGCAAGGCTGACAAAGATTTCTTCGATGCTCTCACCATAGTCCAACATGCCTTTTTTAAACATGGACAGCGGATTCTTATATAACCGACTCGTAATAATAACCTTTCCAATACGGTTAATTAATGCATCAAGGAACTCATTCGTCGTCGCACTAAACGACAGGACCGCAGAACCATACTCCTTAATATTGTCCTGTGTTGCCTGTGGTACCCTTTCCTGATAAGAGATCGACGCATCGTTACGGATAGCATTTAAGAGTACCGGTGCGTTATGCTGTGCTAATGTCTGAATTTTTGGTTTCGTCGCCATGGCTATTTTTCCTCCTCATCATCTTCAAAGATATCCTCATAGGTGACTTCCTCAGCTTCTAATTCATCGTTCGGGGCGTCAGGATCTTCCTCCGATACCGCTGCTTCTTCATCACCCATAAACCGTTCTACATATCTGGCTTTAAGCTTTTCATAAGATTCTAAAGCATCCGCAGTTTCCTGTCTTGATACGCCTAACGCCTCATCCATCGAAATAATTTTTCCTTCCAATTCTTTGATCGCCTCTCTGGCAGCTTTTACCGCTTCTTCTAAATCACCGCCTTCTTTGTCTACGACAAAGTCAGCAATGTCAGTAAAAAATTTTTCCCAGTCCATTATTTTCCTCCTTTTTCATTATAAAGTAACTGCGCCATCTCTTCGCGTGTTAAAAAACTTTTCCATCTCATATTACCATCCGCATCTCCCTGCATCAAGCCATGTTCGCAGACAAATTCTCTTGCTTCCTCGCTCCATTCTCCGGGATCTTTTTCCGCTAACGTGGCAAGGTAATTGTCCATCATAATGTTGAATTCTTTCTGTGTCACTTTCTCTTCCTCCATTATCTTGTTCGCGTCATAGTCTTTGTACAAATCACCTAAACGAAAACTGGTAACTACAGACGATCCGTTGTTTATCCAGTAGCTTTTCCGTCCCCTTGTGTCAATATGCACAAACGAGGAATATAGACCTATTCCATGATTCGGAAACAAGCTCTCAAAGTAGCTAGCTACCGCATTTGGCGGTACGTCCTCTATCACGATATCCGCTGCTTTCCCCTGTACGTGCTGCGAGTTGCTAACTCCTCCGACCTGCTTATTATATGCAGGGGTTCGGTACCCGCTATTGATCGTAATCGGTCTACCAAAATAATTGCGTGCATAACCAAGTAACTGCACCAGAGCGTCATCGATCAGTACCGTGTCTGAGCCATCATGACAAGCAAATTCCCGTACCTTAAAGTACGCGTTTAATTTTGTTTCTCCGTCACGTTTGTCAGAGTATATTCTGACTGCCAATTCATTTCCTCCCTCTGTAATTCTAATGTTAAATTAATAATGGATTCGTTCATTTTATCAATCGAGTTACTTAATTTTTCGATCTGTGCATCTGTTGATTTTTTCGTTTCGTAAATATAATAAAAGAATAGTAGGCACATAACGATAGGAAACCCCAAGGTACCGATCCATTCTGTTAATTCAGCCATCGGATGCCCCCTCTGTGTAAATATTATTGTAAGTAATATTGGAGATAACTGGGTACGTACTCCAATACTTTTGATCTGGATTCCATTTTTCCGGGCGACTAAAGTCACTCTTACACCGGTAAAAATTATTATCGTTAAAATAAATATGAGTATCCGTTTCGGAAGGAAAATAGTTTCCTACATAACTATTTCCATTCTCCCATGTAAAAGTGACCTGTAGTCGCTTAATAACTACAGTAATCGTTCCACTGTCGTTATCGGTGCTTCCTCCCCCGGGGTCTGCTGCGTTCTGATAATCCTTCCAATATCCCTCACTAGCCCCTGTAGACGATACTGTATTACTCCCGGAATTTTTCCAAATTACAAGGGACCTATTTCTTGTATCCACATGAGTAAACGTATTGTAGATTCCCAGTCCACCAGTAGAAAAAGTCTCTTCATAAAAACTTGCTACAGCTAAGGGAGGCACCCCCCGAACCTGAATATCGGCCGCGGTTCCTTTTGTGTGTTGGGAATTTCTTGCACCACCCACGGAAGGGCTGGCGTTGTAGGACGGGGTACGATATCCGGACGTGATTGTAATTCCGCTCCCAAATACCGTTCGAATACGGTCTAATCGATTTACCAGCTCATCATCAATCAGTACCGTATCACTCCCGTCATGACATGCAAACTCCCGAACTTTAAAATACTGTCCAACCTGTAAGTCTGCCTGCGTTGCCATGCTGTATGTCTGTACTGCCACATTCTCACCTCCTTATCGTATGATTCGTAAGATTTCCGCCCCAATTCGTTTAACTCGTTGATTTTCAAAATATAAAAATCCCGCTTCATACGCGTTGATCATCAGATTTAACCATGCAATCTTTCTACCTCGTTTTACATAAAATCGATTTGGTTTGTGATCTTCATCTGTAATTGCCGCCTCTGGTACATTACTTCCAAGATCGTCGGATAACGTACACTCTCCTGATCTCCGGTCAAACCATAGCCCATAAGTTTTACTGTTGAACGCAATATTTAAAATCGGCTTTGCCGATCCGTTTTTCTTCTTTATGAAACTACTCGTGTCTAAGAAAAATTCATTTTCAATGGCATGATGCCCATAGTCCGTATCTTTGATAAGTTTACCGAAACGAGTTTCACTCTTCACTTTTCGATATTCTTCTGAATAACATATTTCTAAGTAAATTAATTGATCTTTCGATACCGTATAACGCTTTTTCCCGTACGGTAACCGCACTTCGAAATAGTCAAAATATGGATTACTAACACTCATGGCGTTGGATAAAAAATATACTGGGATATCTTTTAACCTTGCGATTGTTTCATATAAATTTAAGAAGGAATTTACTTCGTCCTTCAGGTATTTTACACCCATAAACTCATCAAAACAAATCGTTGTAACTCCGTCATAGCTAACCGATTTATCCTTTGTTCCAACGTTAACGGATACGCCGAATCCGATCAACTCCAACGGCTCTTTCTCACCGTGTTTAATATAGAAAAACGTTCCATCTTTTCCAGTTCTTGTCTTGAACTCATACCCCGGATATTCTTTCCCAACATCTTCAAAAAATGTTTTCGCTGCTTTCGATAATTCCGTATCGGTTCTTCGGATATAACAAAATTTTTCCTTCCGTTTAAAATAATTTTCTAAAGCAATTTTCTTATATCCATATGTTTTTCCGTTCCCACGTTCTCCAACGATAAAGTTAAATAAGCAATTTTTATTTATACATTTATTATAATCATAAAACATAATTTTCTCCTTATGAGGTAGGCCGCGCTTCCTGATGGTTCCCTCCATCGACTAACTACAGGCGATTTTCACACCGAGGATTCCTATAGCTAAGGAGAGCACGTAACCTACCTACATTTTTATTATATCATTTTTTAAAATCATTTCAATAGAAAACTTGTTTCTTTTAATATTACACCACCTACCACTTGTTTCTGTAACAGTTTTCCTGTATATACCGTGCCAGTTTTAAAATTGTCAAAGGTGACCTGATCGTGGCAGGTTGCTGGAAGTCCCGCGCAGGTAACTTGTAATACTCCGTCTTTTTCACCGATGTAACGCTTTGCACGGATGTATTTTGCATGGTCAAATTTCTTTTCCAGTTTAAAATACCCAAGTTTACGATCGTCAATCGGAATGTCTTCACATGGCGCGTCCAGATGCAAACTGTCCGTATCACAATAAACAAAGTGATCTTGGTGTGCCTGAGCATGACGGATAATGTAATCCCTCGCCCACGACGTGATAAAGATACTCACCGGTAAATAATATCCCGGCTCATACGTCGGTGGTAAATTATGGAATTTTAACACCCCGTCTTGTAATTCCGGTACGCGTTTGATTCGTACAGGAGACGTCGCAAACTTGCCATAGCAACTGTTATTCATGCGCTTCGCAATAAACCGTAGTCCCGGATTATCCTGCGATGACTCTTTTACATGATTCCAAAACTCGATATATTCACTAAATAATCTTGTAGCGCTACGAAAATGATATACTTTTTCAATCTCCATATCATATAAGTCATAGTGTTCTATCATCAACTGATAATCAACACTAGTTACCGATAACCACACAATTTCCCCGTTGGAGCTTTCCAAATATTCCGTTGGATTAAAGAGCATAGACTTTTTTATCTGGATCGTTGGAAGATATCCTTCTTTGATCTCAAATGCACAACTCAACTGTATTACCTGTAAATCATAATTTGGTATCGGTTCGATCGAATCATTGATAATCGGCTTTCCAAACGGTAAAGGTTTCGTGTTCATAATAAACGGATATAAACTATTTACATCGTAAACATACACATCCTTCAGTTCTTTTTCTTCGAGACCTTTTCTAAGGTAACACCAACCGCCTCGGTAAGCTTTTCTAAGTCTCTTATCTGCGGAAAGTTCCTGCTGTTCCTCTAATGTTAAGTCCTTTAGAGATGTTTCCAGTATTTCCCTCTCTGCGATACGTGGAAAAAATCGCTCAAACTTTTGTTTCCCAAAACGTTCTCTTAAGTCGGAAAACGCGGATGCTGCCATCGTCATTTTATCAATTCCATGCTCGAACATAGTAATGAGAGAATTCTTCAGTATCTCTACATCGTGCTTCAGATATTCTTTCTTTTCTTCCGTTAGTACATAGTTACCGTCTTCGTCAGCATCATAATCGATTTCTAATTTTTCCATTTCCAAACCAAACGTTTTAGGCATCTGTTTAATAGATAACGGTATTAACTTTAAACTATCATAAAAGTAAATGTTCTTAATCTTCTCTCTTCTCTTTTGTGTTCTATATTTCATTCTTACGGTAATCATATACCATTGGTTCATATCCGTTATCAAACATTCAAACGTATTCCCTTCTTTTTCTTCCGAATAAGTATATTCATGTCTCAATAAATACTGAATCAAAAAGGAACCATCAAATTTTAAATTATGAAAGTAAAATACTGTCCCACTCTTACATGTACCCACAAAATGAAAAAAGGATTCGATATCCGTTCCGCATTGAAAATTTTCGTCATCCAATGACTCAACTCCCCATGCCCATACATACGTGGGTTCTGCCGTCGCCGTTTCAAAATCCGCAGCATAAATCATATCAAGTCACGTTCTCTTGCTAATTCAATCATTGTATCAAGTTCCGATAATTTCGAAGATGCCACGTCAACATTGGGATCACCTATCGGATACCAGAAATTAATTTCAAAAACACTTCGGAAATCATCTTCCAATGCCATCTGGTAAAAGACGTCAGGATCGATCGATTTTATTTTACTACGTACAATATTATACACCGTAGTACCATAATTTTTCCTGATCGCTTCTAAATAATAATTTTGATAAGCTGCGGTAGAGTACATTCCCTGTAACTCCTGTTCCAAACTCTTTTTATAGCCAGTTAAGTCACGCAACCGATCCGGTCGAAAAACGTTTGGTCGCTGTAAGGCTCTTTCCTGGCTGGCCTGATAACCGGAAGTCTGTGCTAAATATCCGTACTTCTTCGCACGGTCTTCCCGTATTTTATTCCGCATTTCATTCAAACGTCTTGTTTCTTTAATCGCAAATTCTGATGTTAGCATATTCCCAACTCGTATTGGCTCAATCTTTGACGGTTTCGGTATCTTTTTCATTTTCGCGATTTCACGATCCAATTCTTTTGCAGTCGGAAAATGAGTCATAAGTTCATCAACGCTTCTCCTAGGGGGTGCATAATTTTTCCCAAGTTGCTTTTCAATTCTTGTCACTGCTGCATTATAAATTCGAACTGCCTGTTGCGCTTTCGCTCGTCTTCGTTTATAATAAATAGTGTAGACCGGCTTCATTGGTTTGCTTTTGTTACTTTTCATATATTTGTTACTCCTTTCGAAATGCTGAAAAAGGAGCAAGGGCTTCAAACCCTTGCCCCTTTTTCATTGGGATGTATGATTTATGCAATTTCCAGCGTCAGGAATTTATTAAATTTCCCTCCTGTTTTCTGAACTACTTTTACCGATATGACATTCTCTGGTGATGGCTCACCAAAAATATCAATAATGTTATTCAAAGCATTATAGATTCCTTTTGATACACAAGAATAACTCTCACCCTGTGTATCAATGATCACCGTCTTAGGCAACGTCACCGTTTCTCCGGTTTCACTATCTACAACGTCAATCGGCGCAATATGTACCATAGACATGTCAATTACCTGATTGATCATGTCTCCCACACGATAGGTAGGATTATTAATTGCATTATAAATAATTTTCAGTTCATCTCTTCCCATCTCTTTTAAATTCATATTCGTTTCTCTAACAACTAAGTTTTCCATTTTCATTTCCTTTCTTTGTTACGTGACATTATGTTTCTCAGTATCTTTATCTTATCATATATCTCCTGTATTTACAAGTGGGATATATGTTTTATACTCAACAACATTCCTTAAATTAGAAATATATGGGACTTTGTTTTCTACTTCTATAAACTTTCCAACTGTAATATTTTCATAAACATTGTGTTCTATATTATATACATTTATTTCCTCTTTTAATAATACAAGACGATAATCATTATAATATTCACTTCTTCTTATACTCTCAAAACGTAAAGCTGACGTTTCGAATACTTCTTTTGTAAATATTAATTTTAATAAATCATCAAATGTAAAGATAATATATTCTTCTCCTTCCTCTCTGTCAACCTCATATATTTTTCGAAACATCTTCTTCGCTGACATAAAGGATTCACAAACTACAGGATATATGTTTCGGTCATTCTTCGAAACCGCATAATATATCATCTTATCTTCCTCTCTCTTTCTTTATCATTTTCAAACAGATCAAATAATGTATATAGTCTATCTACCTTCTTCATCTGCGCGTCTCTATCCGCACCATTTCGTCTCATAGATTTCAGAACATCCACCTGTTGATTCAAGTAACAGTTCAGGGACATACGAATCAACTCACGATCACCAGATTTTAAACGAATCATCTTCCCTCCTTCTCCAGCTTCTCATACAATTCCACATACTCATCCGCTTTTTCCTCCGCTACCTCACGAAGAAAACTTCCCGGTTCATACTCTTCCATCTCGTCGATGATATGAATTAACTTGCAATTAATTGCATTTTTAATCATTTCAAGTTCCTTCTTTGTCAGTTTCATTTTGTCCTCCTTACCCGTTTGTTTTCGCAGCGTCAAATTCATCGTGATATCTATTTGACATTTCATTTACAATGTAACTTGTAGTTTCTCTGTCGTCTTCCAAACTACCATCCAGATACTTACTGTGTGCCTGCTCCAATATGTCATAATCAGCATAAAAGTTTACCAGTTCATTATTGTAGTAGGTTTCATTTACTAATGTCTTTTTCATGGTG
>CALXKE010000070.1 GCA_944388805.1 uncultured Clostridia bacterium
GGCTTTCCGTCCCGGCGGATGATGTAATTTACCACCGTCTCCCGCCGCTCTTCGGGCGTCGCCTTGCGCATGAGAAACTCGGACGGAGAAAAGCAATAATTATTGTCATAATATTCGGGATTTTCAATTTCAATAAAGCCAAACTTATTCTTATGTATTGTCTCATCGCCCGGCTTACCTAGCGTATGCTTTCTGTGCTTCTTCCTTTTCTTGACGCTTTCTTCCCCCGTTCCGCCGCTGTTCATTACCATATCCTCATTTTATAATACAAACATTTGTTTGTATTATAGCATGGAAATGTCAATTTGTCAAGTGGGATAGCAATACAATAATCTGCAAAGCTTGTCGAAAAGCGTTGAAATCTTTTCTTTGGGCATTATCGCCAACATTACCTGAAAGCACACCGCTAAGTGCTTTGTTATAATTACTCTATCTCCAAGTCCTCAGACAAAAATATCTCATCGTCCAAAAATTCAAGCACTGTCATACTGAACCCACGAGCAATCATCATGACGGTATTCAGCTCTATCCCCTTATTCTTTGCGCTCATAATTCCGTTCATTGTCCCGTGTTGGATTCCAGAATTTTGCTCCAACCTGTACTGCGACATGTTTCTTTCCTTTAACAACTTATTTACACGTTTAGCGACCGCCTGACAAAGTGTCATAAACATTACTCCTTTGTTGTTTGGTCTTATTTTACTTAAATAAGAAGTTTAAAATACGGATTTTAAACGCCGTATTTTGTTGCCATCATGTTTTAAATGAAGTAAAATATAGGAAGTTATAACGTCGTATAGTAAGGAGCTAATTTTGATTGTAACTTTTATAGGACATCGTAAAATTACTGAAAAAAGTATTCTTTATGGCAAACTTATAGATTTGATTCTTCGGCTTGTGGATTACAAGAATGCCGATACTTTTCTGTTTGGCAGCAAAAGTCAATTCAATGATTTATGCCTGCAAGCAGCTACCGAAGTTAAAAAAATCCGCCCGAACGTAAAGCTGATTTACGTCAGAGCGGAATACCCACATATCAGTGATGATTAAACAATTATGTTGACCAGCGCAACAAATAGGTCAGCGGAACAAAGCTCGCTTATGACTATGCATTATTAAAAAAGAAAACAATAATTAATCTGTATAGTGATATTTAACGCAAAGGCGGTCACCCCGAAAGAGGTGGTCGCCGTCAAGTTATTCGTCAATCTGTTCTATCAACCTTTTCTTCAAAGCCGTCGAAAATCGACTTTATGCTGTCTGCCACATCAAAATATCCCTCGTGCGTAAGACAGCTTAAAAGCACTTCGCTGTCCTTCAAAAAAGTTATGTCCGCAAAGCCGAAATATGGGTCAAATCTTTGATACGCGTCATAATGATACCTGTCAAACCGCTTGTAAGACAAAAGGTAATCTTTGAGCTTTTGCGTGGGTTTAAGGTAAATGCGAAGCACAGTCATGCCGTAATTCTGAGTTTTTTCTGTCTTTACGACTTCGTCTAAAATTTGGGCAAAACGGACATCGCACTCGTCCCCGATATGAATACCCGCTTCCGCGTGGAAACAAACGGCGTCGCACTCGGCAAAGAGGTATTCAAGTTGCAGAGCCGAAAGTTTTTTTGCCCGCTCGTCCTCCGCCATTGCCTTATTGTAATCTTCCAGATAGCCGCTGTCTATGTATTTTTGCATCGCATCTATGTGGTCATAAATGCAGTCCGAAGGCATTTCAAACTGTATTCCCTCGCTCTCCTCCCCTGCAAGGGCCTTTGTGAGGTTTATAAACGGCAGGCTTTCGGGCGACGTTCTTTTAAGGTTGTACAGCGTTGAATCCCACATAAGCTCGTTGTCCGATATGAACTGCCTGTACATTTCTGATGCCCTCTTGTACTCCTCGCTACTCTCTGCTTGTCTGTGCATTTCCTCTATTTTGCCGTAAACTTCATCCTGCATCTTCCGTCCCTTTTCCTCATCGGAAAGGGAAGGATCTTCCATGATTTTTTGCGTCATTTCCTCTTCCCATTCCCCGATATGTGCGGTATAGCTCTGCCACTTCTGCAACAGGCGTTCCTGCTCCTCCTCAAAGGCGGCGCGCCTTTGCGCGTAATCTTCCGACTCCATAAGCTCCTTAATTTCAGTCAGATGTGACAACTTTTCTGCCCCCGCTTGGCGGAATGTCTCGGCGGTGTAGGGCTTTTCTCTGTCGATTTCGTTTACCATTGTTATAGGTATCAGCTTTTCCATAATACTTTATGTTCCTTTTTACGTTTCCTCTTTCATATTATCTGCCTGCGTTGCCAATCGTTCCGTAGCGGTTTGTGCGATTTGCGGCAAAATTATATTTGCAAACGCGTCACGGTCGAAAAACTTATTACACTCTTCACAGTCTTCTCCCGCCATGTGCTTTTTCAGCGCCGCCTCAAAACATAAAAATTGGTCTTTAGGCAGCTGCGTTTGAAACCTTTTCCGCATGGCTTTCATATCCCATTCTGAACTTTCAGCGAAATCCCAGAACTGGTCGAAGCCGCCGTTGCAGACTTCGTTGTAATACCACATGAGTTGATATGCCGCGAAAAGCACTTCGTCGTTTTCAATGTCTTTTTCGTCAACATCCTCCCACCATTTGATAAATTTGTCATACGCCTTGTTTTGTCGCCACGCGGCAATATCCTCGTCGTCCAACAACCCATTATAGTATTTGTAGATTAATTCCCACAAATTGTCCGCAACGGGAACAATCTCTTCCGCATTCCTGCACAGATAAATGTACCCGTCGCCGATACTTCCGTCGCCGAGAATTTTATAGCAAAGGTAGTTACCATCGCCGTACTGTCCGATGACGCACAGACCTTGATACGAAGGGTTGCCGCGCAAGCGTTGCGTAACTTCGATTATCTGTCTTGTCGAATAGAGAAATTCGCCGTCGCCGTCAAATTCCGATAAGAAATTTACAAGGTCGTTGGGGAGAGGCGTACCGAAGTAGCTTTCCGCCGCTATAACGGCACTAAGAGATGCAGGCAAAAGTTTATAGTATGGCGTTTTGCGATCCCTTGCATATGCCTGAAAAAGATCTGAGGATTGACTTTTACGCTTTTTCATTACACCACAAA
>CALXKE010000071.1 GCA_944388805.1 uncultured Clostridia bacterium
TCAGATACATTATTATTAAAATCACCAACAACAACAGAACATGATAAAAAAGCATTAGCAGAATTAGAAAAAATAGCAGGAATCAATATTCAAGAATATGGATTAGACATGTTAAAAGCTGGAACAGATTTAGGAGATTTTTCAGAAGCAGAATTAGTAAACTTAGATGCAAAAAATCTTGATAAAGATGGAAATAAATTTGTGATTGCACAAGTTAATACTGTAAGCATTGAAGATGTTTTAAAAAGACAAAAAGATTTAGAAAGTGCAATCAATAGTGAAATAGAGAAAAAAGGATTACAATTATTTGTGTTTGCTATTACAGATATCTTAAATAGCAATTCAGAAATTATTGCGTTAGGAAAAAGAACAGATGCAGTAGAAAAAGCATTTGATGTTAAATTAGAAAATAATAGAGCATTTTTACCAGGTGTTGTTTCAAGAAAGAAACAATTATTACCTGATATTGATAAAAATATGTAAGAATAGTTATAATGAAAGTGGAGATTTTGACAAATAGTCAAAATCTCTATTTCCATACAATAAAAAGATAAAAAAATAATAAAAATTTTGGGAGGATAATTATAAAAGATTTGCTTGTTTTTTAGGAAAAAATAGTATATAGTATAAAAGTATAAATGTTTGAAAAATAAATATATAAATAGAAACATAAGTAAAAATAACCATAATAAAGAGGAGATATACATGTATTTAAAAAGATTAGAATTACAAGGATTTAAGTCATTTGCAGATAAAACTGTATTAGAATTTATGCCAGGGATTACTGCAGTTATCGGGCCAAATGGTTCTGGAAAAAGTAATATATCAGATGCGATTCGATGGGTACTTGGAGAACAAAGTATGAAATCATTAAGAGGTTCAAAATCATTAGATATTATCTTTGCAGGTACACAAAATAGAAAATCATTAGGGTTTGCAGAAGCATCATTGGTATTTGATAATACAGATGGAACTTTGCCTATTGAATACACAGAAGTAACGGTTACAAGAAAAATATATAGAAGTGGAGAAACAGGATACTATATTAATAAAGTACCATGTAGATTAAAAGATGTATTGGAATTATTCATGGATACAGGTATTGGAAAAGATGGTTATTCTATTATTGGACAAGGAAAAATAGATGAGATTTTGAGTAATAAATCAGAAGATAGAAGACATATTTTTGAAGAAGCAGCAGGAATTGTAAAATATAGAGTAAGAAAAGCAGAAAGTGAGAAAAAATTAGAACATACCAAATTAAATCTTCTTAGAATTAATGATATATTGGCAGAGATTGAAACTAACATAGAACCATTAAAAATACAAGCTGAAAAGGCTAAGAAATATTTGAATTTAAGAGAAGAATTAAAAAATATAGAGATTGGTTTGTTTTTATACAATATAGAAAAATATAAAAAAGATTTAGAAGATATTGTAAAAGATGAAGAAATCTATAAGACACAATGTAATGATGAAGAAGGTAGACTAGAAAGAATCAAAGCATTAAAAGAAGAATTAAAATCAGAAATTGATCATATTACAGAATCGATTGAAGAGATGTCTAATTTAGGATTTGAGAGCAAAAAAGAAATTGAAATGTTAAATTCTGATATCAATGTGTCTAACACAAGAATTGAAAATAATAAGCAAAATAAAGAAAGATTTGAGAAAGAAATTGAAGAATTAACAGCAAGGATACAAGAATTAGAAGAAGAGAAAAAGCAAAAAGAAGAAAAGAAAGAAAATTTGAAACAAAATAGAGAAAAATTTGCAAAAGAGTTAGAAGAAAAAGAAAAAGAATTAGCAGAAATTACAAAAAAATTGTCTAGTAAAGAATTAGAAATGGAAGAACATAAGAAAACAGTAGAAGAAAATACAGATAAAAAATATGAATTGCAAGCAAGTATTAGTGAGCAAGATATCAATTATCAAAACTATCAAAAAAGACAAACACAAATCAAAAATGAAATAACAGGAAATATTTCTGAGTTAGATAATACTAGAATGAAAAAAGAAGAAATTGCAAAAGAATTTTATGAAATAGAAAGTAAAAGAAATAAAATTTTAACAGATTTAGAAGAAGTAAAGAAAGAAAAACAAGAAGCAGATAGAAAAATCAAAGATTTTGATAGTAAAATCAATATGCTTTCAGGAGAAAAGAGAATCAAAGAATCCAAATTAAAATTTTTAATAGAAACAGAAAAAGAAAAAGAAGGATATATCAAAAGTGTTAAAACATTATTAAAAGATTGTGAGACAACAAAAGAATTAGGAAAAGGAATGCATGGTGTTTTAGCAAATATTATAGAAGTACCTGAAGAATATCAAACAGCGATTGAAATGTGTCTAGGAAGCAGTTTGCAAAATATCGTAACAGAAAACGAAGAAGATGCCAAAAGATTAATTGAGCATTTGAGAAAGAATAATTTAGGAAGAGCATCATTTTTACCAATTACATCAGTAAAAGGAAAGAAACTTGAAAAAATTAGGGGTAAAAATACAGGTGTTATTGGAATCGCTTCAGATTTAATTCGATATAGTAAGAAGTATGAAAATATTATTCTAAATCTATTAGGAAGAACTGTGATTGTACAAGATATGGATACAGCCATTAGAGTTGCTAAAGACAATGGATATAGTTTTAGAATTATCACAGTGGAAGGAGATGTCATTAATCCATCAGGAGCTATCACAGGAGGTTCTGTTGCGAAAAAGACAGTCAATATCTTAGGTAGGGGAAGAGAAATTGAAAAGCTACAAAAAGAAATTAAGAAATTAGAAGAACAAATACAAAAACTTGAAAGGGAAAAAGAAAATTATCAAGAATCTATTGAACATGTATTAGAAAAAGCTTCATCTTTTGAAAAAGAATTACAAGAAATTGAAATTACATATGCAACAGGAAAAGAGAAAATCAAGAGCATAGAAGAAAATATTTCTAGACTAGAAACTAGACTAAATAAACTAAAAGAAGAAAACAAAAAAATAGAAGAGCAAAAAGAACAAAGTATGAAGAATAAAACAGAATTTCAAGAAAAAATACAAACCATCAATGAAGAAAACGAAAAATTGAAGAAAATCATTACCGAATTTGCAGAATTAAATAAAGATAATCAAAAATATGTAGATGATTTAAATTTTGACATTACCAATTTAAAAATTTCTGTATCTTCATTTGATGAAAGTGAAAGCTCAATAGAAGAACTTCAAGAAAGAATTCATTCTGAAATTGAAAGCACTAATAGAAGTATCGAAAATAAAAAGACACAAATTGAGCAAATCAAGCAAGATAATTTCAATTTAGAAAAAGTAATAGAAGAAATCAAAGAAAAGATAGAGAAAATTAAAGAAGAAGTAAAAAATAGTGGATCAAAAATAGAAGAACTAAAAGAAAAAAGAATTCAAAAAAATCAAAAATTAGCAGAGCAAGAAGAGGAAATTAACAACAAATTAAAAGTTATTGAAGATTTAAAAGCACAAATGCTAAAAGTAGATGCTAAGAAAACAAAATTAGAAGAAGATATTAATGGAATCATTAATAAAATGTGGGAAGAATATGAATTAACACCAAATAATGTCGTAGATTATAGAAAACCAGAAAATGTACAATTGACACAGAAAAAAGTAAAAGACTTACGAAATGAAATTAGAGAATTAGGAAGTGTGAATGTAGATTCTATAGAGGAATATAAAAACTTAAAAGATAGGTATGACTTCATGTGTGAACAAAGAGTGGATTTAGAAAGTACCATGGCAAAATTAAGAAAAATTATTTCAGATATGACAAGTATTATGAAAGAACAATTTAAAGAAAAATTTGAGATGAT